>NZ_KV792266.1:29879-194566 GCF_001808125.1 Staphylococcus sp. HMSC14D10
AATAAATTTTGAGAAAATATTATTTCTGTCCCACTCCCTAAAATCTATAGTTATTATACTCTTAAAATAAATTACATAAAGATTTCGCTATATTAGTGTATGCTGCATCTTCCATTGGTGGATTGTGT
The DNA here is from genome assembly GCF_001808125.1 of Staphylococcus sp. HMSC14D10. Classification (NCBI taxonomy): domain Bacteria; kingdom Bacillati; phylum Bacillota; class Bacilli; order Caryophanales; family Staphylococcaceae; genus Staphylococcus; species Staphylococcus sp. HMSC14D10. The sequence goes on from NZ_KV792266.1 coordinate 30,008, forward strand.
AATCCAGCTCTCATATCTCGATAATAGCGTTGTAACGGACGATCCATTTCCAGACTTTTTGCACCAACAATTCTCATCGCTAAATCAACAACTTCTAACCCTTGGTTCATCACTAGCACTTTACTAGCAGATGTTTCATTCCATAAGTGTGATTGATTTTCTGAATAATTATATCCTTTTGCGGTACTCCATAAAAAGTGACGTGCTGATAATAGTAAAGACTCCATTTTCCCAATGTTTTGTTGTACAGTTGGTAAATGACTAATAGTTCCTTCTATACTATTTGGACCATAACTCGTCGCAAAGTCTATGGCATAATTTCTTGCCGCCTGTGCAATTCCTAAATATGTACTTGGAATATGTAATATCCAGCCATTCGGTTGTGGCTTTCTTTTTGACTCTACGAAAAAGTCTTTAGGTATCCATACATCATTCAATACTAAATCGTGACTTTCTGTAGCTCTCATACCTACCATATTCCAATTATCTGCAATTTCTACACCATCAAATTCTCTTGGTACTAAGAAGAAACCTACTTCCTGTAAATCATCTACATATGCAGCTACAATATAATGGGTCAATGCTTTACTCATTGATGTATACGTTTTAACACCATTTAATAAGTAACCGTCACCTTGTTTTACTGCATGTGTCGCAGGTCTGCCTCCGCGAGTTGGGCTCCCTGTATCCGCTTCACTTACCGCTCGATTAACAAGAGCTCCATTTTCGATATCTTTTGCAAAGCGATTAAGCATGTCCTGCTTCCACATCGTTTGTTCATATATTTGACCTATAACACTTAAATGCCAACCAATAGATAATGCTGTTGCACCGTCAATAGCACCTAAATATGTTTGCAAAACAACCATATCTTCAATAGTGGCACCTTCTCCACCATATTCTACAGGTAGCGTTAGTAAGCTATAACCTTCTTTAACTAGCCATTCAATATTCTCATAAGGGAACCTAGATTGTTTATCATTCCCTGTTGCTCTTGCTTTAAACGTCTCTTCTATTGATTGAAATTTTTTTATCCATTTCTTTTGAATATCTGTATTAATCAGAACTGAATCGATCAATTATATCACCTGTTCATTGTCATTATTATTTAAACCTAGTTTATCACTCGACATTACAAATTGAAAGTTAACCACTTAAGGGATTATAAACACAAAAAGACTTAAGTCAATGAGATTAAATCTCTCAAAACTTAAGTCTTTTATGAATAAACGTTGATTACTTAATGTACTTCTCTAATTCAGCAATCAGTTTATTAATTTTGTCTCGTTGTTCATCTGTTACATAAACAATAACTATTCTTTCATCTTGTATGCTACGTTTTTTTGAAAGTAACTGTAAATCTTTTAACTTCTGTAATGCTTTAGTTAAGTAATAAGGTTTAAACTCTGAATACGTTGCAATTTCCTTTGAAGTTATTTCATTCGTTTTACTTCTCGCAATATAATTTAAAATATAAACCTCTTCATAATTTAAATTATATTTCTTTTTAGTATCTTTGAAGAACTTTTTAACTTGAAATGTTGCGTTAACTAAATCATTGATGTCTTTAATTTGTCCCATATTCTAAACCACTCCTCTGATGTACGTCTTGTTGCTACAAGGTTCATGTCTACTATTTATTACTTACCAAACATTTCTTATGCTATAAAAATTATTTTATAACATTTATGTATAATATTTCAATATTTTTATGAAATCCAAATGATATTAATTATCAATAACAAGTTGCATCAATTAAATTATATATAATCAATTAGTCACTATAGGTATTCATTTGGAGATAAAAAAGAGGACTGAGACAGAATTCTTTATAAAAATTCGTCGTCCCAACCCTACAAGAATGACCAGAACTGAGGAAAGTATGATTTAAGTGTCTTCTCATCTCAGTCAACTACTGCAAATTTGCAAAATAGCAACATTATATTATTTATGTTACAGACTCACATGTTTTTAGCCTCAGCTAATTGTAATAATAATATAACTATAACAAGCGTTGCTTCCTTTAGAATCATAGTAGCGTATTTTAGGTTTTATTCAACTTTTTGATTATTTAATTTTAGACTCCACATAATCAACGAATGCTTTAACGTCTTTAGTTTTGATTTGTTTCATTGGTACTTTTCCAATATTAAAAGTAAACAAAATACCTGTGCCATTAAAATGTATTTCTTCTATTTCATTATATGGGATATTTCTATAATAGAATTGACCATTCATATCTACATTCATAATTAATCTTTCAGAAGTGGCAATAAATGCTCCTTCAAATTCACTTTGGCCTTGAACATTATACTCAATGACACCTAATACTGAAGGGCCTTTTGACTCTGTTGGAAACAAATCGTTGGGATTCACATTATCTAGAATCATGAATTCATTCTCCTTACATATTATGATATTTTATTGTACTTCATTTCCTCTTGGAACTTATTGTAACATCTAATAAATAATTTATTTGTTTCATATGCTCGTGATTCAATAAATTTTACATTTACAATACGTTCATCTATTGAATTACGATACTTTTCTAAATATCCTTTTTGATAAAGATCATTAATAACCACGTTCATACATATTAAATATCGATATGACATTGCCTGAATTTCTTTTAATGAAATAACTTGTCGACTAGATAGTAACTTACCTAATAAAAACAATTCATCCAAACTCAAATTAGACTCCTTTGCTATATTTCGAACTTTGTAAAGTGCGTCAAAAATGGTTATAACCTGCCCTAATTTATTATAGTGGGCTGTTGTTTCTACTAAATAGTCAAAATTTTTCCCTTTTATCATTTCACTAACTTCCATAAACATAATGTTCAGTTTATCTTGACAGCTATTGGATGGGAGAAATAATATACGTCTTTGGTCATTATCATCACGCAATTTAGTGATCCATCCTAAATGATATAAATGCTCTAAATGATGTCGTAATTGTCTTTTTGAAATGGTTTGATAAGTGATTAACTCATCTATATAAACGCCTTGATGATGAACATGAAAATATTTAATGATTTCATACAATGTTTTTAATTGCTCAAATTTTAATTGGTAACTATACTTTAGCACCTCACCTACCGCTTTCATAAAAACAAGATAAAATAATAATGTTTCTAGCTTATTTTTATTCATCATAGCTATCACCTCATAACACTATTTCAGGATTGGACGGTTAAGAGTTTCCATGCTAATTTGATAACAAATTGTCTAATCATAGCCCCATATTTTAAAACTGCATTTGAAACTATTGAATATATAACTCTATATTTATCCAATCTATTAAAGATAGACATTGACTTGATTTCTTAAATAAACAACATTATCTTTATTATTTATCAATTGAAAGGTCGTGTTTACTTGTACTCAATCATCATGTTTGACTTATATCTATTATTATTCAGTTGAACTGTAATTATCTTTTGCTTCAGCAATTAATAATTGTGTTTCTTCATCTAATGGTATTTCTGATTGATTAAATGATTGATATTGATGCGATTGATTCTTAGTTCTGATTTGACCAGGTGTGGTGCCGTATTTTTTATTAAATAAAGCAATGAAATGTGGAAAATGATTGAATCCATGCTTATATGCAATATCTTGTATTAAATGATTACTTTTTAAAATGTCTATCAAACATAATTTTAATCTAACATCATTAATATATTGTGTAATATTATGATAAGGCGTGTGATACTTGATGACTTTACTAAGTTCCTTGGCTGACATATTGAGTGCATTAGCCATATCTTGGCGACTTATCTTATTACTGTGATGTTTAATAATATACTTATGTACTTTGTCAACTAAGGCATTATCTAGTTTGTAATGAGTGCGTTGATTTCTCTGCAAGTATCCTAATTCTACACATAAGTGTTTTACCAGCTTATCTTTTATTTGTAATTTATCTGACTTACTACTTTCAAAATCAAGTAAATTTAAAATAAAGGGTTCTAATTGTTTTCTTTCAATAGAAGGAAATTTATATCCATTAGACTTAATATAATCATCAGCATATTTCAAATAATCTTTGAATGCTATTTCAATACTAGCGATAATTGCTCCATCCTCATTCTCAATCGAGTAAATATCATTTAACATTACAAATAATAAATCTCTCTCTTTCATTTGAAATTTCTTTAAATTTAAAATTACTCTCCCTGACCCCTTTAGCCAATAGATTAATTTAATATTTGATTCCTTTTGACTACTTATCTTTATATTTTTTAAAAGCTTTACCGAAAAGTTATCAATCATACGAACGTCCTTTCACTTTATAATATATAAAGATATGACATAAACAGAAATAATAAATTATCCCCCATAACGCTAATAACTATTGCTGCATTAATAACGATTTTCTAATTAAACGCTTTTTTGAATGCCTATCTTCATATATAATTGTATGTTTTATTTCGGTATTAGCAGTAGCAAACTTTTAACCAATTATATCATTTTATTATCTTATATAAATGTTTTTGTATATTTTTTATAATGTTTTTATGAATAATCCCTAATAAGAGCTTCTTTTATAGCATTTCAGAGTAATAATACAATTTAATTAATAGATCTTTTGTATATATATAATTTTAAAACAATACAAAAATAATGAATTCTATTAATTTTATATCAAATTAATTTTTGCTGTTACTTTACAAAAATGTTACAAGAAAATGAGTATCTTTTTCATATATTTTTTTAAACACTGTTATGACAACGTTTTTTAATATTACAAAAAATTACTTATTGTATTTAACTCAACACTATTTATTAGCAAAAAATTACAAAATGATAACAACGCACACAAAATGATTTTTTTCTGATAAAGTATGTCTTGTCGTTAAGAAACTTATTAAAAACTGGACTCAAGGGTCATCAAATGACTATTAAATATAAAATATTAATTTAATTCTCAGGAGGAAATTTTACAATGAAAAAAATCGCTACAGCTACAATCGCTACTGCAGGAGTTGCAACTATCGCTATCGCTGGACATGGTCATGAGGCACATGCAGCAGAACAAGGATATAACCCAAATGATCCAACTTCATACAGCTACTCTTACACTATCGACCAACAAGGTAACTATCATTACACTTGGAAAGGTAACTGGAGCCCAAATCAAGTAAATCACTCTAGTCAATCTAATTATTCATACAACAACTATTCATATAATTACAATAACTATAATAACTACAACAACTACAGCAACTACAGCAATAACACTCAATCATATAGTGCAAATAATCAACAAACTGGTGGTTTAGGTGCTAGTTACTCAACTTCAGATCGTAACATTAAAGTAACTACAACTACTGCTCCATCATCACAATCAACTGGCGTTTCAATTTCAAGAACTTCAAGTTCAGGTAGTAACTTATATACTGCTGGTCAATGTACATATTATGTATTTGATAGAGTTGGCGGTAAAATCGGTTCAACTTGGGGAAATGCTAATAACTGGGCAAGCGCTGCAGCTGCTTCAGGTTACACAGTAAACAATTCACCATCAGCTGGTGCTATTTTACAAACTTCACAAGGTGCATATGGTCACGTAGCATTCGTTGAAAGTGTTGGTAGTGACGGTTCAGTTACAGTATCAGAAATGAACTATGGTCATGGTGCTGGTGTTGTTACTTCACGTACTATTTCAGCTAGCCAAGCTGCTTCATATAACTACATTCACTAATTTTATTAATAAGTATAAAAGCGATCCATTTTTGGATCGCTTTTTTGCGCTTACTTTCAGACTCAAAGATATATACATTAAACAACATGCATCTCCACTAGTTTAAAAATCTTATTATGAGATATAAATATCATCCTGCCGTATAATTAAAAACAAAAAAGATTGGAAAGTAATAATCAATACTTTCCAATCTTAATCTATTTCGAACAAATTCATTCTTTCTTGATTTGTTATATCTATTACTACATAATTGTTGATAATAAATTCGTTTGTCCATCGTTCATGGATCCAATTCTCGCTACAAAAATATCTATGTAACGTTTTAACATACTTAAATACATCCTTTTCACAAATGATTAAACATATTTTCACGAATTTTTTACATAACTTTTGTTATCTAATTTTCTAATACCAATTCCAGTAAAGCCGTAAATAATTGCTAATACTGCACACAAGTAGCATGGAACTGTCCAAATAAAGAATTGATCTACTGATACTCCCAGTTGTTGTGTGTAGTATATGCCTGAAGTTCCCCATGGTATTAACGGCAACACCATCGTACTTGAATCTTCTAAAGTTCTTGATAAATTTGATTTATCTAAATTCCTACTAACAAACATGTCTTTCATTAAGACACCCACCATAATAATTACTATAGATGCTACACCAGCTGCAAATACTAACATTAAACAGCAAATGACTGTTATTAATATAAGCGTTCCTACTGAATGTATACCTTTAGAAACCGTTTTTAACATGACATCTAAACATCCCGATACTTCAACAATACCTGCAAATGCATACCCACAAAATATTGTCACTAGTATTTCTGTCATACTCATCATTCCACCTTGTTCTAATAGCGATGTTGCATTGGTAGAAAGATTGGAATGTCCAGTCATCGCAGGTGTAAATCCATTAAACATAGCTTTAAAACCATCAACTATATTAAAATGATTATTTAATGTTCCAATAATAACTGCACTTAAACTTGATGCTAACATAGATGGTACAGTAGATACGTTACAAACTAAACATATGATTATGACTAATAACGGCACCCACACCCAAATATTTATATTATAGATACCATCAAGTTCATTCAGTAACTTATTAATTTGTTTCGTATTCACTGACCCTTTTGAAGTTAACCCTGCAAAGAACCAAACTATTAGTCCAATAATTGAAGCAGGTATCGTTGTCCACATCATTGATCTGATATGAGAAAAGATATTTACCTTAGTTACTAAAGCAGCTAAGTTAGTTGTATCTGATAATGGTGACATTTTATCACCAAAGACCGCACCTGCAATAATAGCACCTGCTGTCATACCCATATCGATATTCAACTGATGCGCAATTGATATCAACGCAATACCAGCTGTTGAAGCTGATCCCCAGGCTGTCCCAGTAGCTAAACTACTAATAGCTGATATTAAAAAGGCAGAAACTAAAAAGTAATGTGGATTTAAAAACTTTAGACCGTAGTATATTAAAGCTGGAACAGTTCCAGAATACATCCAACTTCCAACTATTATACCTACAGCTAGTATAATAAATATTGCAGGCATAGCCGTCGTTAATCTTCGTGTAATTCCCTCTTCTAAATCTTTCCATTTTAAGCCTACTCGCCAAGCTATCAAAGCTGCATATGCAGATGATATGAGTAACAGTACCTGAATGGGAATATTAAATTTTATAAAGCCTATTGTCACGACAATAACCATAACGATAATTGTAGATATTGCTTCCAAAAATGATGGCTGTCTTTTCATACACATTCCTCTTTTCCTTTTAGTTAATTACCTCTTTTCATAGTTAGATGTGCATTTAATCATAAATAGAATGTTAATTAAAGATTCATTTTTAGTAATCTAAATTTGTTAATTATTCTAAACCAAGTTTTTCTAAACCAAGTTCTTCTACTTTTAGACCTTCATCGAAAAAGTCACGTTCTAAAATTGTTGATGCAATCATGATAACAGCATCTATATTAGGCGTTTCAACATCAATTGCACGCCCTAAACTTGACCATAGTACTAGTCCATATGCAATATCTTCAGTTAAATAACGATTTTGTACTGAATTAGGCCCTGGTATTTGAGAAAACACAGGACTTGTATTAAATAAACGATTTAATGGTTCATCTTCGTCTTTACGTTCTAAATAGCCTCTTTGAATACGTGCTTCTTTGGCTGTTAAAAGTTCAAATCCTAATTTACGCCCTAGTGTTAAACGTTCCAATTCAATTGCATGTAATAATCTTACTGTGTGCTTCGTAATACCTTCTTTATAGAGGGCAAATGAATCAGCATAATCAATTCTTCCTACATTTAATAACGTTGGACCAGGATGAACCTCTGGGTTTCCGTTTTCTAAATTTGTCTTCCATAGATTTTCTTCTTTAACAAGATACGGATATATTTGACTTACTTTTTCAAAGCTGTCACTAAGTTCCTTCTTATTATATGTAGAAAAGAATACTTTACGTACATTCAATGATAAGTCTACGCGTGCATTTTCAAAGTCAACGCGCGTACCGTAAGTAAGTGTATTAGCTTCAGCAAACTTCGGCTCTACCTCAATATGTTTATCTTCAAGTACGTTAATAAATCGAATTGACGCCATGGCAGCTGCAATATTGAAGAAAATAAGTTGATCACTTGTTACATGCTCAGCCATAATTTCCGCATAGTATTCAATATATGATGATGGAATGATAACTTGAATTATCTCAGCATCTTTCAATACATATTCAATGTCATCACTTATGTCTGTAAATGGTACAAATGATTCTGTACCTTCATTATTAAAATCAAATCCACCCTTTTCTAATGCGTTATTAAATTTTTTAATGGATGAATTTCGACAATATAATTTCACATCATGTCCTTGATTTACCATATCTACTGCCGCTGTAACTGCACCGTTACCTGATCCTACTACCGCTATTTTCATAGTTATAACTTCCTTTCTTAATCAAATCAGCGTCTCTGCTTTTCATTTAAAAAATTAAGGGAGCAGGTTAGAAATCTAATAAATGTAAATAGATTTCTTCATATCCTCAAATACAACCATTTATTAAAATGATCATATTTAAGTCCCGCTCCCGGGCAAAGTTGGCTAGAATAAAAATATATCTTAAATCAACATTATTTCTATTCAGTCAGCTAATGCCAAATCCTAATAATGAGTTTTACTAATATCATTAGTAATCAATTTTTATACAACGCTAAACTATATCCTATTTTTCAAAAATTAAACACAACTCAATTATTTATATTAATTTTAAAATTAACTAATCTTTTTTAAGTAACTTTGTTATATTAATTATGAAACATAACTTTTTAATTGAGAGGAGTATTATTATGTCGGATTATTATGATCAATCACAAGACTCTATGGTAAAGAGAGATAATGAAGATGATGCCCGATTAATGTCTATGTTAATTTTCCTATTGGGGTTCTTCACTTCTGTAATAGGTCCAATTATTATTTGGGCTATCAAGCGTAATGAATCACGATTAGTTGATAAAGCTGGAAAGAATTACTTCAACATGCTTATTTCTTATTTAATTTGGAACTTTGTTGTTGGTATATGTATGGTACCTGTATTTTTCATATATATAGTTAATAATGAAGCAGCGATCATTATCGCTACAATATTATTATTTGTTCTTTCATTACTATTAATTATACTTACTATCCTATATGTAGTTTTTCATATCGTTGCATGCGTTAAATATTTTGGTGGAAAAGAGTATGTAGTGCCTTTATCAATTCGTTTCTTCAAATAAGTTGTACAGCATCTAATATTACAAAGGGTTGTAACAATAATCATTTGTTAACACTAACTAAATATAAGATTGATGTAGTATACATGCATAATTCAAGCTATATTACAGTACGTAACCTTGAACTACTCTTTATTACGGAGTTGTTCAAGGTTTTTGTATTTCATTTACGAAATCGTAACATTGCACACAGTGCTAATAGAATCTGATAAAGTATGACATGTCGTTGGGAGCGACAAAAAAATACAAATTCAAAGTCTATTCAACATATCGCTATTTTCAACCTATTGTTGAATACAAATTTTGGGAGGACTTTTTACTATGAAAAAAATTATTACAATTTCAACTTTAACAGCAGGCATTGGTGTATCAGCATTAGGATTAAATGCTAACCATGCAGATGCTGCAGAATATATTCACAATTCAACACCACAACATAATCAATTCGGACAACAAAGTCCACATGGTCAAAATATGCAATTTAGTCATCAACAAGGACAAGGTTATCAACAGCCTCAATTTAAACAACAATCTTTCAACTATAATCAAAGCACTACAACTTCAACAACATCAGATGGAAGTTCGTCATCTAGTAGTTCTTCTACAACTACGTCTTCTTCAACTCAAACTACATCTTCTACATCAGGTAATTTATACACAGCCGGCCAATGTACTTGGTATGTATATGACAGAGTTGGTGGTAAAATCGGTAGTACTTGGGGAAATGCTAATAACTGGGCGAGTGTAGCATCAGCAGCAGGGTACACTGTAAATAATACTCCAGAAAAAGGTTCAATTCTTCAAACATCTGAAGGTTCTTATGGACATGTTGCGTATGTAGAAAGTGTTGGTAGCGATGGTTCAGTAACTGTTTCTGAAATGAATTATTCTGGTGGACCATATGTCAAAGATACACGTACAATTTCAGCTAGCCAAGCTAGTTCTTATAACTACATCCATTTATCATAATTTTAAATAAAGCTTAAATGATGCTAATCATAAATATAGGATAACATTATACTATAGAGCTGCATTGTAAATTCACAGTAGCTAAATGGTTGAAAAGTCGCTTTAAATCAAGCTTTCTCAATTCTAATCATTCATGTAGGACTAGAGGCTGGGACAATATAAAATGTCTCAGCCTACTTTATCATTTTGTCAGTAGATGACTGATTTGAAAATGCGCTTGAATCAAGCTTTTTTCAAACCTAGTCATCCTTGACTGGTAGGCGGGGCCCCAGCAAAGAGAATTTCCTAAAGAAATTCTACAAGCTAAGCAAGTTGGGGATACAACGAAATAAATTTTGAGAAAATATTATTTCTGTCCCAATCCGAAGTCCTTTTTAAGTTTTACAAATTGAATAAAAAGTAACGCTTTGAGAGAATAAGCATATTAGTCTTTATTTTATAAGGAGTGTGAAGGTATGCAATGGCTTAAAGTCATCTTAGCTGGCATTATTGAAGTTATTTGGGTAATTGGATTAAATAATGCCCATAATTTTGCAACTTGGTTATTTACATTAGTTTTTATTGCACTAAGCTTCTACTTGATGATTTCCGCCTCTAAACAACTTCCAGTCGGTACAGTTTATGCAGTATTTGTGGGAATAGGAGCTGCTGGTACAGTTATTGCAGATATGCTTTTCTTTGGAGAACCTTTTACAAAAATGAAAGTTGTATTACTGCTTCTGTTATTAGTTGGCATTATTGGACTTAAACTGTCAACGTATGACTCACCTAAGGGAGGAATGTAATATGTCATGGCTATATTTACTCATTGCAGGATTATTAGAGGTACTTGGTGTCATATGGTTAAACCAATATGCACGCTCAAAACAAAAATTTTATATTGTTTTAATGGCAATTACGTTTATTTTTAGTTTTAGTGTATTAAAATTAGCTATGACAACAATTCCAATGGGAACAGCATATGCTATATGGACTGGTATTGGCACAGCTGGAGGAGCTATTGTAGGAATGTTATTTTACAAAGAATCAACACATTTTAGCCGTATCATTTTTATTTTCTTGATACTCTTCTCTGTAATCGGCCTTAAAATGATTTAATAAAATTGTATGAATTACATTTGTATACGTTTTCTCCTTTTATTATACTTAAAGAGAGATTATTGATAAGGAGTGAGTTTAATGGTAAAAGTTTATATAGCAGGTGCAATTCCAGAAGTAGGATTAAATTTACTTAAAGAACACTTTGAAGTAGAAATGTATGAAGGTGAAGGCATTATTGATAAAGAAACACTAATGGAAGGTGTCAAAGATGCTTCTGCGCTTATAAGCATTCTATCTACGAATGTTGATCAGGAAGTGATTGATAGTGCAAGTAACCTTAAAATCATTGCAAACTATGGTGCTGGCTTTAATAATGTGGATGTTAAATATGCACGTGAAAAAGATATTGATGTAACAAATACACCTAAAGCATCAACAGCCTCAACTGCTGAATTAACTTTCGGACTCGTTTTAGCAGTTGCGCGTCGCATAGTTGAAGGAGATAAATTATCTCGAACACAAGGTTTTGATGGATGGGCACCTTTATTCTTTAGAGGTCGTGAAGTGTCTGGCAAAACGATTGGCATAATCGGTTTAGGTGAAATTGGTAGTGCAGTAGCTAAGCGTGCTAAAGCTTTTGATATGGATATCTTATATACTGGTCCTCACCAAAAGAAAGAAAAAGAACGTGAAATTGGTGCAAAATATGTAGATCTAAATACCTTACTTGAAAATGCTGACTTCATCACAATCAATGCTGCTTATAATCCTGATTTACATCACATGATTGATACCGAACAATTTAAACTGATGAAATCCACAGCCTATTTAATTAATGCAGGTCGCGGTCCAATAGTTAATGAAGAAGCTTTAGTAAAAGCTTTAGAAGACAAAGAAATTGAAGGTGCTGCATTAGATGTATATGAATTTGAACCTGAAATTACAGAAGGTTTGAAATCACTAGATAATGTAGTTATCACACCTCATATTGGTAACGCAACATATGAAGCAAGAGATATGATGTCTAAAATCGTCGCAAATGATACGATTAAAAAGTTAAATGGTGAAACTCCACAGTTTATAGTTAATAAATAATTTATAATGTAAAAAAGACGGAAACTGAAAGAGACTACGAAGCATATTAATCATTAACTTATATGCTTAATTAGTCTTCAGTATCCGTCTTATTTTATTTATGCTTCGCTTTATACAGGAATTTAGTTTGTCCACTTAACAAACGTTTAGGTGTTCGTTTCATAACACTATTACGTAATGAAATAGCAAACGTTTTATCTTTTTGCGCTATTTTACCAATTTTTCTTGAGCGTTTGATAACTTTTGCAGTATGTTTAACTCTTAATTTATCATAACGTTTTAATGCTTTTTCTAAATCATATTCTTCTAAACAATTAACTAGTACAATCGCATCTTCCATAGCTTGTCCAGCACCTTGACCCATATTAGGCGTCGTTGCATGCGCTGCATCCCCTAACAATAGAATATGTTGATTTACAAATGATTTGAGTGGTTTCATATCATATAAATCATGCTTCAGAATACCTGTTTCACTTTGCTTATCTAAAATTTGTCGTACTGGTTCAGGATAATTATTAAAATATGCTTGTAGATGTGGTTTTTCAAACGATTGATATTTGGGATCTTTTTCAGACGCATTAATTGTGATAAACCAATAAGCTTGGTTGTTAATAAGTGGCACTATCCCTACTCGACCTCGTTTACCCCAATATTCACTAGCAATATCAATGTTATGTAGATCAGCATCATCCACTAAGCCACGAAAACACGTATACCCTTGATAAAGTATCTTCGCATTCGGATGAATAGCTTGTCTGACAACAGAATGAAGCCCGTCCGCACCTATACATAAATCAAAACTTTGACTTGCATGATTTGAAAAGTGAACCATCGTATGTTGTTCAACGTTTTCAACCTTAATAACATCATGGTCTGTATAAATGCATTGAGGATTAACATAAGATTGTATCAATTCAATCAAAGTTTGTCGCGCTAATGTTACATTCAACGTAGCCTCTTTTAATTTTACTGCAGACAAAATATTTCCTTTATCATCTAGTACATTCATTGCAGATAAGTTCTGGCCAGCATTTTTAATTCCTTTAGCTAGGTCATGTTTACCTAATTTCTTGATAACATTATCACCAATTCCTATACCTGCACCAACTTCACTTATATTTGATTGTCTTTCAAATATAGAAACGTCATGTCCTTTTTCTGAAAGAAGTGCGCCAGCGGTTAAACCACCTATACCTGCACCTATTATTGCAATTTTCATTTATTTACACCTCAATATTAAATTCACCTAAATTTTATCTTAACAGTATGTTGCAGTTGCAACTTATATTGTATATCACTCTATTATCCAATCAGTTTAGAAGGCATAGAAGTTCTTACGTACATCATCTTTTTTTATACCAAATTGGTCATAATATGCTTGCATATACTTTGCGATTTTATCTGCCCATAAAATATCGCTTGCATACTGATGTTGGCCTGGACTTTTAGGATTCCACCTCATTTGATACAGCGTAATTTGATCATTATCAAAATAATTCGTTCTAATAAATTTAGCTCCACCAAGTATCGCTTTTCGTGGTGAAGTCCATGATGCTTCCTTAGCGTAACTCTTACCTGTATGAATAGCATTTTCATCGAAAGCACCGACTCCAAAAAAGTTGTAATAACGATTGTTACCTTCTTTAATACCACTGGCAAGTTTAGAGTTACCATTAGCAGTCTCCACACGTGCATGGCTTATTAAATAAATAATATTGACTTGATATTTGTCTTGAGCCTCTATAAAAGCATCAGCTTGATTTTCAAGAATACCATTTCCTTTTAACATCTTTTTGACTTCTTGTTTTGACATAGGAACTTGTTGTGAAATATCCATGTATTTTAACTTATTATCGTCTCGAGTAATGCGCATTGCCCTCTCTATTTCTCGGCTATTTGCATTTACAAACTCACCATCTCTGTCTACTGTATTCAATACACTCGAATCTGTTTGTTTCTGAATTGCTTCTTGAAAGCTATAGTTGCGATCATTGTCCAACAGTTCTGAGTGATTAATTATTAATAATACTATGAAGACAATGATAATAATAAGCAACAGTAAGAATGGTAAACGTAAATGATTTAATTGCTTCATGTAGATGACAATCCTTTATAGCTATTTAAGATAAATAAAAATAAGTACTTATAATAACAATTAAGACTATAGCAAATGATATGTTGATGACTATCTTCATGCCAGTTCGATCTCGAAAAAGCACGTTAAATATAACTAAACTAATTGCTAATGACACAGCGAACATTGAAATCGCTAACACCATTTGCATCATAATTAAAAAAATAATTCCTAAAACAATAAAGACATTAGAAATAACTGTCATAATTTTAATCGCGTTTGGATGAATTGTTCTCACCCCTTCTTTAGTAATAATATATACTACACCTTACCATAATTTATGTAGAAAGTACTTATAAATCTTATTAAATAATGAAAGAAAGGAGCGAGACAGAATTCGATTTGAATTCATTATCCCACCCCTAAGGATGACTTGAACTAAGTAAGTTTAGTATAAGTGCCTTCTCAATTCAGTCATCTACTGCATATTTACTTTGTAGCCTTTGATTATTTAATTTGTACCAATCTTTTTATACATTAATGTATTATTTATCTTCTCTAGACATCCCTTTAAGCAAATTGAGCATATAAGTTAAGCTACGATTCATATCATCGTCTTTGAGTACGCCCATTAGACTACGAATACTTGTTTTAGCATTAGGATTTGCTTGATTTGCAACGTGCAATCCTTTATTTAATTTATTTAAGAATTGGCTTAACTCTTGAACATTAAGCTCACCTAACATAAAGACCATTGGTGCTAAATTTGTAATTAGACCCGCATATAAATCTTTGTTAAGTTCTGTCATAAATTTATTGATTATGACTTGACGTCCTCTAATGCCACCGTTCATTAAATCAAGAATTTTAGCTTCATCTAATGCTTTTACTAAACGTATTGCTTTTAAAATACTATCTTTATTTTCTGCAATAGCATCTGTTACTTCATTGATACTCTCGATTTTAATTTGTTCTTCTGATTTCTCTAAACGTTTAATTTTAGTTATTCTTTCAGCCATTATTTATCCACCACATTTCCTGGGAAAACATAGTCAGGACGTTCCCATTTTTTCTGTACTTGGACACTATATTGCGGGTTACGTTTTTTATCGACACGGAAGTTTGTTGGGTTTAATGGTGATTTACCTTTACGAGTCAATACTTCCATGCGACAACTAGTTCGTTTATAAGATGGCGTATCTGTATATTTATCTACATCACTATTAGTTAATTTATTGATAGCACCTAAATCACCATTTGACATTGCATCATTATTTAAAGGAATATAAATTTCTCTGTCTTTAACTCGATCAGTTACAGTTGCAATTAATGTTGCTTCACCTGTTTCTGAAATCAATCGTAATTCTGCGCCTTCATGAATATCACGATCTTTAGCTAGCTCTGGAGAAATTTCTACAAATGCATTTGGCACTTTATACTTAATCATTTCAGTTTGATAAGTCATATTACCTTCATGGAAATGCTCTAGTAAACGACCGTTATTTACATGCAGGTCATAAACTTCATCTTCTTTAAAGAAATTGTCAAATGTTAATGGGAATAACTTAGCACGACCATTTTCAAAGTTAAAGCCATCCATATATAATGTTGGCTGGTCTGTACCATCTGGTGCTACAGGCCATTGAAGACTATTGAAACCTTGTAATCGTTCATAATTTACACCTGAATATGATGGTGTTAATCGTGCAATTTCATCCATGATTTCACTTGGATGTTTGTAATTCCAATCTGCGCCCATGCGTTGTGCTATTAATTGGAAGATTTCCCAGTCTGGTTTAGAATCGCCTAGCGGTTGTAATGCTTTATTAATACGTTGAATTCGGCGTTCTGTATTCGTGAATGTACCATCTTTTTCTAATGATGGACTAGCTGGTAAGACGACATCTGCATATGTTGCTGTGAAAGTTAGGAACTCATCTTGAACAACTAAGAAGTCTACTTTTTCCAATGCAGATTGAACAAAATTAATATTAGAATCAACAATACCTGTATCTTCACCGTATAAGTATAATGACTGAATATCTCCATTATGGATACCTTCCATCATTTGGTGATTATCGCGTCCAGGTGTTGGATTTAATTCTACACCATATTCTTTTTCAAATTTTGCTCTCACTTCATCATCAGCTACTTTTTGATAACCTGGGAATTGATCTGGCATGCTTCCCATATCACTTGCGCCTTGTACATTATTGTGACCACGTAATGGATAAGCACCTGACCCTGGTTTTCTATAGTTACCTGTCACGAGCAATAAGTTTGAGATAGCTGTACTTGTATCACTACCGATGTCTTGTTGTGTAACACCCATTGCCCAACAAATTGACATTGATTCAGCTTTTGCAGCTTCTTCTGCAAAGCTAATGATTTGTTCTTTAGGAATACCTGTTGTTTCTTCTGCAAAATCCATAGTGAACAATTCTAATGATTTATAGTAATCTTCATAATTATCGACCCAATCATTCAAGAAAGCTTTATCGTGTAAATCGTTGTCAATGATATATTTAGTAGCTGCACCTAACCAAACTAAATCAGTTCCTGGCTTAGGTTGATAGAATGCATCTGCACGCTCAGCCATTTCATGTTTTCTAATATCGAATACATGCATCTTTTGTCCGAATAACTTTTGTGCACGTTTCATTCTAGATGCAATAACTGGATGCGCTTCAGCTGTATTTGTACCGATTAGAACAGTCATAGCAGCTCTCTCAAGGTCTTCAATTGAACCAGAGTCACCACCGTGACCAACAGTTCTAAATAGACCTTTCGTTGCTGGTGCTTGGCAATATCTTGAACAGTTATCAACGTTGTTAGATCCAAAGACTTGTCGTGAAAGTTTTTGCATTAAATATGATTCTTCATTAGTACCTTTAGAAGATGCGATAAATGCTAAATGATCGCCACCATATTCATTTTTGATTCGCTTAAAGTTAGTTTCAATAACATCTAAAGCTTCATCCCATTCAACTTCATGGAATTCTCCATCTTTTCTAACTAGAGGTTTCGTTAAACGTTGGTCTGAGTTAATGTGACCCCAAGAGAATTTACCTTTAACACATGTAGCAATTTTGTTTGCTGGAGAATCATGTGATGGTTGAACTTTTAGCACTTCTCTGTCTTTAGTCCATACATCAAATGAACAACCTACACCACAATATGTACAAACTGTTTTCGTTTTCTTAATGCGTTCTTTACGCATTTCCGCTTCTGAATCAGAAACTGCAAATAGTAATCCATCACCTGGTTCAGCCTTTTTAGTTAAATCTATCATTGCAGCAAGTGAACCTGGTTCAGTATCTGTCATGTAACCAGCATTACCTTCCATATTCACTTCCATCATGGCATTACAAGGACATACAGTTGCACATTGTCCACACGATACACATGATGATTCATTAATAGGAACATCATTATCCCAGATAACTCTAGGATGCTCACGATTCCAATCAATTGAAATTGTTTCATTTACTTCGATATCCTGACACGCTTCTACACAACGACCACAAAGAATACATTGGTCTGGGTCATATCGATAGAATGGACCATAGTCTTTTTCATATGGTTTCGTTTTGTATTCGTATGATTGTTCTTCTAATCCCCATGCGTCCATAGCGTTATGTATTTCACAATCACCGTTATTGTAATCACATACTGTACAATACAGCATATGTTTTTCTAAAATGCGATCTAAAGCTTCCTTTTGGCTAGCTTTAACATCATTATTCTGAGTATTAACTGTCATGGGTCGATCTACAACAGTACTACACGCACGTTCAATTTTGCCATCAATTTCAACCATACATGTATCACATGTTTGAATTGGTCCCATTGATTCGTTATAACAAATTGAAGGTACGAAAGTATCACGAGATTTTATAAACTCGAGTAAACTTGTTCCAGGTTCTACAAGATAATCTGTGCCATCAAGCGTGACGATTAAATGTTCTTGCATACTTTCCACCCCACCTATATAAATTTTCCGTAAAATGACTTTGGCTACTTAACTATTCCATTTCAATACCCCACATATATTGAACATAGAATTACATTAATTGTATTACTTATTTCATTAAATGTTAAGCGTTTCATAAATTTTTGCAATTTTAAAAGAATTAAATATACATGTGTTTCAAATGTAAAAAAAAACTAACTTTAATGCAGATACAATTTAAAAAAATAAAAATAGAGATAGGACTGAAATGATTTCTCTCTCATTGTCCTATCTCTATAAAAATCCTAGTAATAACAGCTAAAGTAAAAACGTCTATTGCATTAAAAATTTAATTTTGTAAATTATTATTCAATATTTCTGTGGCACTTTGCTTTGAATCGTCATTAGGTATGAAATACCACAATCCATCGTCTTGAATACCACCCTGACCTTCTAATTGATGTCGGTTTACAGTTGTATTAGCATTTTTATAATTCTTTCTAATATCATTCATGTCACTCAATGTTAAATCGGTTTTAACATTTTTCTGGATCTGATTAATTAATGATGGAAAATGCGTGAGCGCCGAAGTACTTGTCATCTTATTAGCCATTGCTTGAAGGATAAGTTGTTGTCGTTCTTGACGACCAAAATCTCCTCCAGCACCTTCCTCTTTACGACTACGCATGAAGGCCATTGCAGTATCTCCATCCACATGAGTTAATTGACCTTTTACAAATTTAGTTCCTTTAGTGGTGAAAGTATCATTACTAGTAACATTCACACCGCCCAAAGCATCAATCATATCATGTAACCCATCCATATCAACTGTCGCATAATGATCAATAGGAACATTCATTAATTTTTCTAATGATTTAACAGCCATCGTTGGTCCACCATAAGCATATGCATGATTAATCTTCTCAGTCGTGCCTTTACCTACAATTTCAGCTTGTGTATCACGAGGTACACTTACAATTTCTGTATTTTGTTTCTTAGGGTTAATAGAAAGAAGCATAATTGTGTCACTTCTTTCACCGTCATTCTCACTTTTACGTTGAGCATTTGAGTCTACACCAAATAATGCAATAGTAAATGGATCACCATTTGACAAACTTACATTTTTCGATCTCAATTCTGAATATTGTCTGTTTAAAGGATTATGAATCTTACCACTTGTAATAAAAATACTAGCTACTACAAAAATTGACGCAACTATTGCTAAAACAACTAATATTCCTATAAACCATGTAATTATTTTAACGGGCAGGCTCATTCGTCTATGCGTTCTACGCATCCTACCACTCCTATTCTGTTTTATGAATTAATATAATTATTATATATTAAAATGATTAACTTTCTATACGACTTAAGAAGTAACTTTTCATAAAACAGCTATCAATATTATTAAATATGATACCCGCCATTTCGATTAATAATAGCTAGTATATCTTTGTAACATCCGTGATTACTAATAATGAATGGGCCACTCTTAGCAAAGTCTAACGGTTCGCCATTTAATTGAGTCATTTTCAAATTTAATTCTTTCGCAAATAAAAATTGCGCTGCAATGTCCCATGGCTTTGGGTTTGTATTAATGTGAGCACCAAATTGTCCTTTAATCACTCTTACTGAATCTAAACCACATGAACCAATATTTCTCACACTGAACGAAGCATCGTATAATGCTTTGCTTGTATCATCATTTATATATTGAGTCCCAAAAGAGATAATAGCGTCTTGCAATTTTAAGTCATTAGGTGCCACCAATTGTTGCCCATTAACAAATGCACCTTCACCCGCTATTGCTTTATATAATTTATCGTGAGGATAATCATATATATAAGAAAGTTTAGGTTCGCCATCAACAAAATATGCGATGATAATACAATAGTCTTCTTGCTGTTTTACTAAATTAGCTGTACCGTCAATTGGATCCATAATCCATAAATGCCCTTCATATGGCCGAATCATGCTATTATCTTTTTCTTCACCTAATAATTGGTGACTTGGAAAGTGTTCAGCTAAATACGCTTCAAATTTATTTTGAAGTTGTTTATCTACATTTGTAACTAAATCAAATCGATTTATTTTAGTGTCAGTAATCATATCTGTTATCAAATTGGGAATAACATCATCGAGATGTTTTAACCAATCCATGATATGCGCATCTATATTATGAAGTTTGTTTTGCATGATTTCACCTCAACTATCTATTTCACTTTATTGTATCTTACTGCTCATATTTGTCATAGGAATTTTTAAATGAAGACACAAAAAATCGGCTAGTCATCTGCTAGCCGACAAATAGAAAGGAAAGTAAGTAATAAATATTGAAGATGTTTCGATGTAACTTGAACGATTCACAACAAGCTATCTGTTATATAGCTTCTACCCCTTTGTTTGAATTCGTTCTCCCCTGTTACAAATATTATAATAGCATAAAACATTTAATTTTGTAAGCGTTTTCCCAATAAAAAATGTTTACTTTTACACGCATAATCTACTAAAGTACTGAAAATGTCTTCATACGCAGTGTTATGTTATAATTAATGTAATATGTAATGGTTATAGGTGGTGTTTATGTTGAAGAAATTAGATCGCCAGAATCAAATTATTTCATTAATACAACAAGGTCATACAATGAATGCATCTGAATTGGCGCAACACTTAAATGTTTCTGTTCGTACAATTAGTCGTGACATTGTCGATTTAGAAAATCAAGGTGTCCAAATATATGCTCATAAAGGCAAAAATGGTGGATATCAGATTCAAAAATCTGAAGATAAAATAAAATTAAATTTTACTGAACAGCAGCTATTATCTCTATATCTTACCTTAATAGAAAGCCAATCCTATTCAACATTACCATACACCAATGAGATTCAATCTATCATTAATCAGATTATCAATATTCCTAATACTCGTGTTCGTAAATCACTAAACCAAATGACTAACTTAATTAAGTTTGAAGATACAGAACAAATAACATTACCCCATCTATTTGCAGACATTTTAATTTATAGTTCTGAACGAAATGTTATGTTGATTGATTTTATTGATAATCAAGACACTATTGCCGAGAATGTCATATTCATTGGTTTACTATGTCGTAATGGCGAGTGGCTATCAATTATTTATGAAATCGGTTTAGGAAGAACAAGAGAATTACCAGTACTTGATATTTATGACATTTCTTATTCCTTTGAAAAGACCATTAAAACTTATGACATATCTATCGATAATTATACCCAATTTTTAAATCCAATCGAGACGACTGAATAATTTTCTCGATTGGTTCTCCTCATTCATACCTCTTCTACAATTTAATATCTTCAAGGAGTTGCATTGAATATGCTTCAATCCACAATAATGCGTCAACAACTCATAATTTTACTCACTCACGTTGAAAAAATAAGGTATTACTATTTAATGGACAATCGATTTTTAAATAGAGAAATAGAAGCGTATAACACATCCATTAAAAATTTTACTGACAGTTTACCGTTAACCCTTCAAAACAGTACTAATGACTCCAAGTCTAAATTCTCGATGCAATCAGATCAATTCTATTATAAATTATTAAATGATCTATCATTAAAACCACTACACGAATTCCATCAAGGGACGATATTAGTTGATTTACAACAACGTCAAGACCAATTGCATCAAACATTAGTTTATTTGTTAAATGAATATAAGTAAGTGAACCTCGTATATCACATTTGCAATTTCAATATCTAATCCTTAATTTTTTTAATAGCATAATAAACGCTTCAACTATCTCCTTCAATTCAACTAATTACCCAAGTCGCTTAAGCAATTAATTATAAAAATTATATAATATATATGTAAATTGTAATAGAAAACGTGAAACGCTATAATTGTAAGTGATTACAGTAATTAGGAGGATTCATATGCTAGGTTTCTCAGTCTATTTAGGTCAACCATTAAACAAATCATACATATTAAATATGGTTGTTCTCGGTTACGACGTTATTTTCACATCACTACAAATACCTGAGGAAAACGATCAAACTAAATTGACATATTTGGGAGAATTATGCCAATTGCTAAAAGATGAATCGGTAACCTACATTATTGATAT
The DNA here is from genome assembly GCF_001808125.1 of Staphylococcus sp. HMSC14D10. Classification (NCBI taxonomy): domain Bacteria; kingdom Bacillati; phylum Bacillota; class Bacilli; order Caryophanales; family Staphylococcaceae; genus Staphylococcus; species Staphylococcus sp. HMSC14D10. The sequence continues at coordinate 52,750 of NZ_KV792266.1, forward strand.
AAATCCATCATTACTGAATCAGAATGTTTATCGTTTTTTCGATCAATTTTCTAATGGAAACTTTGTTATTAGAATTGATGATCATTTTAATTATGATTTAATTGCAGATTTGTTTCATCATAATTTACAGTGTTGTCTAAATGCCAGTACTATCACTACTGAAATTTTGGATACACTTTATAATCAAAAATCATTACCTAAAGTCTATTTTTGTCATAACTATTATCCCAGACCTGATACAGGTTTAGCTTTAAACCTTTTTGAAGAACGAAATAACCTCATTAGAAAATATGATGAGCATGCCTCAATTATGGCTTTTATTCCTGGAACTACATTGAGAGGTCCATTGTATAAAGGACTTCCTACCATTGAACAACATAGACACATGACATTACTTCAATCTTCACATTCACTATTAAAATATAACTTGGATTATATTCTTATTGGTGATACTGCAATCAACTATGCAGAAGCAGTTGCATTACAGCAGATGATTTATCACCGTCATTTCAAACTTCGTCTATCTTATTTTGACAAATCATATGAACAACTCATTTTCAAACAACATACATCTCGTTTGGATGCACCTGAGAATGTAATACGCTCCAAGTATTCTAGATTAACTAAAGTAAATATTCCTCCAACCAATAACTTCAATCATTATCGCTATAAGGGAGACGTCACGGTTGATAATTCACTTAATCAACGTTACGAAGGTGAGCTACAAGTGATTAAAACAGAATTGTCTAATAATAAGGCGATTAATCATGTAGCAACGATATGTGATGAAGATAAAGTCGTTATTGATTTAATACAACCTGGTGACACATTTGAATTTATTACTGAAAAGGAGAAACGCTAATGGAACATTTAACTACTGAAAGCAGAAACACACAAACAATGCATTTAGATGAAATGTCGATTTTAGATGCTTTAAAAACAATGAATAAAGAAGATCAACTAGTAGCTAAAGCAATTGAACCTATTTTACCCCAGTTAAACAGAGTAATCGAACAAACAATTACGCGTTTTCGAGATGGTGGACGTCTAATATATATAGGAGCTGGTACAAGTGGTCGTTTAGGTGTATTAGATGCAGCTGAATGTGTTCCAACTTTCAATACGCATCCTAATGAAGTAATTGGCTTAATTGCTGGAGGGCAGCAAGCTATGACTGAAGCGATTGAAGGTGCTGAAGATAACTACGAAATGGGAATAACTGATTTGAAAACAATCCATTTAAATGAAAAAGATGTCGTTATTGGTATTTCGGCAAGTGGTCGCACACCTTATGTTAAAGGAGCATTAACATATGCGAATGAAATAAGTGCACTGACTGTTGCCCTCTCTTGCAATACGAATAGTGACATTAGTACTGTCGCTTCCCATGCACTTGAAGTCAATGTTGGTCCAGAAGTATTAGCAGGGTCTACACGCTTAAAGTCAGGTACCGCTCAAAAGCTTGTGCTTAATATGATATCAACAATGACTATGATTGGTGTTGGTAAAGTTTATGATAACTTGATGGTCGATTTAAAAGCGACAAATTACAAACTTGAACAACGTTCCATACATATTATCGAAGAGATTTGTGGCTTAACTTTTAAAGAAGCTCAAGAACTCTATATAAAAGCCGACAATGATATTAAAATTGCAATCGTTATGAATTTATGTAACACAACTAAAAGCGATGCTCAATCAAGACTCGTAAATAATAATGGCATTGTAAAAAAAGCAATTCAATCTTAAGGAGGCAATGATATGAATAAGGAACAACAATTGGCCCATCACATCTTAGATGCGGTTGGTGGCATTGATAATGTGGACAACATTATCCATTGTATGACACGTGTGCGCCTCAAAATTAACGATGAGACACAAGTTGATTATCCTAAACTTAAAAACATAGAAGGCGTGCTCGGAGTCGTACAAGATGAGCGACTTCAAATTGTAGTCGGACCTGGAACGGTAAATAAAGTATCCGCAGAAATGGTAAAGCTAAGTGGTGTTCAATTAGGTGAAGATATCCCCCATCGTAGCAACACGTCAAATATTAAAAATCAAGCAAAACAATATAAACGTGAATTCCAACAAAAACGTAAACAAAGTAAAATGAATACAATTTTAAAGTCAATTGCTAATATTTTCATACCTCTCATACCCGCATTTATAGGAGCAGGACTTATTGGTGGTATTGCAGCTGTATTGAATAACTTTATAACTGCTGGTACCATTTCAGCTGATTGGGTAAAACAACTTGTGGCCGTATTAAATGTCATCAAAGATGGCATGTTAGCCTATTTAGCTATTTTCACTGGTTTTAATGCAGCAAAAGTATTCGGTGCAACACCAGGTTTAGGTGGTGTTATTGGGGGTACGACTTTATTAACAGGTATTACTGAAGATAATCCAATTAAAAATGTATTTACTGGTGAACCCTTAATAGCTGGACAAGGTGGCATTATAGGAGTGATCTTAGCGGTATGGTTATTAAGTATAATTGAGAAAAAAATACATAAAATAGTTCCCAATGCTATAGATATTATAGTGACACCAACAATTTCATTACTTATCATAGGATTACTAACCATATTCTTCTTTATGCCTATAGCTGGATTTATTTCTGATGGATTAGTAGGCGTAGTGAATTGGGTTATTGGTGTAGGTGGCATATTTAGCGGATTTATTATAGGTGCATTTTTCTTACCACTGGTTATGTTAGGATTGCATCATATTTTTACCCCAATACACATTGAATTAATAAATCAGTCAGGTGCAACATATTTGTTACCTATTGCTGCTATGGCTGGTGCTGGCCAAGTTGGGGCTGCATTAGCACTTTGGGTAAGATGTAAAAACAATACTACTTTAAGAAATGCAATTAAAGGTGCGTTACCAGTCGGATTCTTAGGAATTGGAGAACCGCTTATTTACGGTGTTACCTTACCGTTAGGTCGTCCATTCATCACAGCATGTATTGGTGGTGGCATCGGTGGTGCAGTTATAGGTGGCATTGGTCATATAGGTGCCACTGCTATCGGACCTAGTGGCATTTCATTATTACCGTTAATTGCCCATCAAAAATATTTAGGTTACATCATAGGATTATTATCTGCGTACCTAGCTGGCTTTATTTTCACATACTTCTTCGGTACGACTAAAGAAATGAGAAACTTAAACAAACTAGGTGATTAGATGACAAACATTTTATATTTAATCGACGAAAATTATGCTTCATTTTCTAAAAATGAAAAGAAATTATCACGATTTATATTAAACTCACCACATAAAGTTATTAGCATGTCGAATCAAGAGATTGCTAAAGAACTTGAAATGAGTGTTTCAACGTTAAATCGATATAGCCAAAAATTGATCAATCAAAGTTTTCATGAAGTTAGATCACAACTTGCGATGTTATTTCCAAAACAACAAACACCTTATAAGATAGAATTGCTTAACAATGAATCGGTAGATACTTTAAAAAAGAAACTTTATCATCGTGCAGAAGAAGCACTTCAAAAAAGTTCTACGTTTGCAGATAACACAACGATTGATAACATATGCCAACATTTTAAACGTGCAAATAACATCTTTATCTTTGGTTATGGTGCGTCATATGTCTGTGCGACAGATTTATATCAAAAATTATCTCGAATTGGGCTCAATGTCCAACTCGTTCAAGAAACTCATTTATTCACAACCATGTTGTCTACGCATGATAAAGAAGATTGCGTTGTATTTATAACTAATAATGGCGATCAAAGTGAACTTCGTGCAATGGTGAAAGTTGTGTCGGATTATAATATCCCAATTATTACAATTTCAAGTTCAGAGCATAATCACGTAGCTCAGCATTCTGACATTGTTCTGACATATGGACATTCAGACGAAAATGAATTACGTATGGGTGCGACAACTTCTTTATTTGCTCAAATGTTTACCATTGATGTTCTTTTCTATCGTTATATCGCACTGAACTATGAATCGTCATTAGACTTCATCACACAATCTAAAATGGCTCTTGATAATTATCGAAAATACCTATCTAATGTAGAATTTAAACATTAAGATTCCTATTAAAAATCAAGACATATAGAAGGTAATGAATATGAACAAGGTTTATTATTCTTCTTTTAACCTAAGTTATTCACAGTTAATCTGTTATTAAGTAATAACTATCACAAAAAGAGGTTGAGACAACGTTATTGTCTCAACCTCTTTTAAACATGAATCAAAGTACTTTGTGCCTTAGTTTAGTTTGAATAATGTGTTGATGATTTATAATATGATTTATTTAGTATTCTATTTAACTTTTCGGAATCCATCATTTTTATGATGTCCGCGAACGAAGTAGTATACAGTTACCGCAGCTAAGAAGATAATACCAATCACTACAGAAATAACTGTTTCTTTGTTAAATAACATTCCTACTAATACGACTAATAAGAATAAAATCGTAATTGCACTTGCAAATGTACCGCCAGGCATCTTAAATGGATGTCCTTCAACTTTTTCAGGATGTAATTTTCTGAATCGAATATGACTAATTAAAATCATAAACCAAGGAATCATACCCGGTAAAATAGATGCACTATAAACATATACGAAAATACTATCTGCACCCTTAATGAATAAAGGAAGAATAACGTTTAATAATGCACCAACTAAGATACCTAAAGCAATGGCTAATACTGGGTAGAATGGTACACCATTTTTCATTACTCTTGTAAAGATTTTAGGCATTTGACCTTTTTGTGCTAATGTAAAAATCATACGACTTGCACTAAAGATACCTGAGTTACATCCAGATAATGCTGCTGTTAATACAACGAAGTTAATTAATCCTGCTGCAAATGTGATACCAATTTTTGCAAATGTAGCTACGAATGGGCTTCCTATTTCACCTAATTGGTTCCAAGGATAGATAGAAACAATTACGAAAATCGCTCCAATGTAGAAAATCAAAATACGCCAGATAACACCATTTACCGCACTTTTGATATTTTTCTGTGGATCTTTAGTTTCACCAGCAGTAATACCAATTAATTCTACACCTTGGTAAGAACCAATAACAATTGATAATGCAAAGAAGAAACCTACAAATCCATTTGGCATAAATCCACCATGAGACCATAAATTAGAGATACCAATCGCATGGCCACCATTACCAATACCGAAGAATATTAAACCAAAACCTGCAATGATCATTAATACAATCGTTACAACCTTAATCATTGCAAACCAGAATTCAAATTCACCGAATGCTTTTACTGAAGTCAAGTTAGCTGCTAGTAATAATAGTACTGCAACCACACCAGGAATCCATTGAGGTAAGTTCGGGAACCAATAGTTCATATATTCACCGACTGCAATAACTTCACTCATACCTACTACAATCCATTGGAATATATTACTCCATGCTGTCATATAACCTGCAGCAGGGTGAATGTAATCACTTGCAAATGTTGCGAAAGATCCAGTAGTTGGATTTAAATAAATCATTTCTCCCATTGCTCTCATGATTAAGAATAAAAAGATACCTGCAATTAAGTACGCAAAAATAACTGATGGACCAGTCCATTTAATTGTACTAGTTGCTCCCATAAATAAACCAACACCGATAGTACCGCCAAGTGCGATCATTCTAATCTGACGTGCACTTAGCCCCCTATGTAATTCATTGTTATCCATTAAAATAACCCCATCTCTATTAAATCTAAGGTTCGAATACTTTTGTCTTTCAGAAAACCCTCTTTTGCTTTCCTTCTTTTCCCTTAAAAGTTTCTTTACCTTAATGAAGTCATTATACTATAATTTGACAAAATTAAAACATAAATCTTACAATTTTTTGAAATCGCTTCCATTACTGTTATAATTACTCTTTTCAAATTTTAAAAAACATTGATTTTACAACGTTTTCATTAATAAAAACGAGTTACTTTTTACAATGTTTTTTATTGAAACATTTCACTTTTGCAAATAGAAATCATTTTATACTATTGCATATAATCAGTTCGATAGAAATGTATTGCTTAATATTTCGTAAAAAATCGATTTAGAGTGTGATATACTTTTGATAGATTTTTACTGTTAGGTAAAAGGAGAATTAATGAATGCAGTCATTATTAAAAAAGAGCGTTAAAATTTCTATAATATTTGGCATTGTCTTCTTCCTATTAAATTATTTCAGTGCCAAGCATGATACAGTTAATCCACTAATAATAAGAACGATTATCGCAACTCTAACATTTTTCTTATTATATTTAGCTATATTTACAATTTTCAATTCAGATGAACGCAAACTTAAATTTGGCATTACGTTACCCATCTCTTTAATTGTTTGCTTAATTATAGGTGGAATCTTTTTTACACTTGAAATTGGAATTATTGCAGGGCTTATCATTGGCCTAGCAGCCGGTTTTATTTGGGAATGGATTGACAAACGAAATGGAGGTACAAATTAATGTCTGTCACAATAGGAATTATATTAATAATTGTCTTACTTATTCTTAGTTTAGTACCAAATTACAAAGCGATGCAACAAGCTAAATCGCAAGGACAGAAATCAACCCGTTTTACAATTATGGTAGGTATTGATTTAATCCTCATCGTATTATTAGTTGTTACAATCATACTAAAATTATTTATTAACTAAACTCATATGATTTTCAGGCATTAAAAAAAGAGATGGAAATGGGTAGGAACTTTAAATGATGTTTCTACCCATTTCTATCTCTTTTTTTAACTATATTGCGTAATCTATATTCTTCCTTGTAATAATAAGTAGTAACCGATTGTAGCTAAAAGTAAATAAATCATTGTTCCAACTAAGAAAGAACGCATTTGAACTTTAAATGGTATATTTTTACTAAATATTGGACCTAATACTAAATTTCCTATGCCGATTATAATAGGACCTGCTAAAAAGAATAGGATAACTTGCCACGACATATGTTTACTCCTTCTTTAGCTCAAAGAAATGATTTTTAATTTCCTCAAAGCTTAAATCTTTACCTACAAAATTTATAGTCGAAAAATCTTGTTCTTCTGTCATCTCGTTAGTATTAATTATTACATCCAATCCAGCATTCATAGCACCTGTTGCTCCATTAGCTGAATCCTCTATGGCTAAGCAATGGGCTGGTGAATAATTTAAACGTTGAACAGCTGTTAGATAAAGTTCTGGATCAGGTTTAACCGCTCCAACATCTTCTCTACCAACAATAACATCGACATACTCATTGATACCCAACGCATTTATTGTAGGCATAATTTCTTCTCTATAACTACTTGTTGCAATCGCCATAGGTATGTGTCGTTGTTTCAAATATTTCATTAATGAAGAAACTGTATCAATAATGTCGAGTTCATGGCTCGTATCATAATGCTCATCATATATTTTTTGTTTCTTTTCTAAACCAATCTGTTGCTCAATATAGTCATGTAACCCTTGAGCGTGTCCTCCTATATGGCTTCGATAAAACTCCAGGGAAACAGGCTTCACACCATGAAAGGCAAGATGTTTGTTAATAATGTCGTATAGGTGTTTTTCTGTATCTATAATTGTACCGTCGAAATCAAATACTACAGCTTTATACATAAGTTTGCTCCTTTAATAACTACAATCACTGCTAATTTTATCATATGAATATTTGATTTTCACACTTCACTAATGAAATTACCAAACACATTTTAACTAATAAACAATCAACATTTTCATATTTATTTCATGTTAATTATCGTTACGTTTATATTACAAAAATAATTAAACCGAAGTTCATTCAAAAGTCCTAGTGATAATATCAAAAAAGAGTGATACAATCAGTGTGTATAAAAGAACGGTGTGCTTTATTAGAGAACTTTAAAGCTAAATGCTTTTTACATACGTTAAATAAATATAGGAGGTCATTGCATGTTGTTAGACAAATTTGAAACTTACATTATCAACATTGTAGGTTTAAAATCTAGATCAATTCGAAAACATTTAATCAAAGTCTGTAAAGACGTTAAATTTTGCGATTCATTTCAATATTCAATAATCAAACACGACGATATACCAGTTTTAGAAGTTAGCTTACCGAAGCAACAACTTCCATATTTCATTAGTTTTTTAAGTTTTTACCAATTTTCAATTTATCAGATTTTATCTCCTAAACGATTAAATACGCTATTAGATACTGAACAAACATATCAAGCTTCTAAACGTTTCGACTTAGCAATTGATGGCCTCCAAGATGCATTCATAAAAGATAAAGTCATTGATATTATGACTTATTTCTCAAATAATTATGAAATTAAATATACTTTAAATAACAACTGTGCAAGCGTATGTTGTGCACCTGAAACGTTTAGTAAATTACTACAAACTATTGCATGTAGAAATATTGATATTCTTTCAGCATCTTATAAAACACGTGCGATGCATAAAGCAAATATATCTTAGTAAAATTCGTGAGATTTTTATTAAAAAATATTTTAAGTTATATAGTTAATTTACACTAGTTTACAGAACAGAGGGAATAGGACAGAAATAATATTTTCTCAAAATTTATTTCGTTGTATCCCCAGCTTGCTTAGCTTGTAGAATTTCTTTAGGAAATTCTCTTTGCTGGGGCCCCGCCTACCAGGCAAGGATGACTAGGTTTGAAAAAAGCTTGATTCAAGCGCATTTTCAAATCAGTCAGCTACTGACAAAATAATAAAGTAGGCTGAGACATTTTATTTTGTCCCAGCCTCTTTGTTTTTTAATTCTGTTCAAGCAATATCACACTCAACAAAAGTTTCTGGTTTTGTGATCAGTATAAAGCTAAGTTGGACAAATTACTAAGTATATTAAGCATTGTATATGAAAAAGCCAGTAGGTGAATAAATACTAATTCACTTACTGGCTATATTGATTAATTATTTTTTATCATTATCATCATAAACTAAATGTTCAAATGCTTCACGTACTTGGGGTACAGTCATTCCAACAACGACTTGTACATTTTTACCGCTTTTAACTAATCCGTGCGACATTTGTTCATGAGTGAAATATCCACTATCTTCAACTTTTGTTTCATCATTAACTGTTAAACGTAAACGTGTTGTACAATTAGTAACGTCTTTAATATTTTCTTTTCCGCCTAAACCTTCTAAATAATAATGTGCTTTCGCTTCATATTCATTGCTAGGTTGGAATCCAGAATTGTCAGTACTTCCATCGCTTTTTTTCTCTTTATAATCTTTTTTAGAGAATAATTTAACTTCTTCTTCAGCTCGACGTCCTGGTAATGGAATATCAAATTTCAAGATTAAGTATCTGAATACAACGAAATAGATACCTGAGAATATCAATCCTATAACAACTTGAGCTACATAAGTTAGCCAATGATTTTGTCCTAAAGGAATCCAGTTCGTCGCGATGAAATCAAGTAATCCACCGCCCATGTTACCAACAACACCGAAACCATACATAATTGTATCCATTGTCGCTGCTAATAATGCATGTATAACAAATAAGTAAGGTGCGATAAATAAGAATGTAAATTCTAAAGGTTCAGTAATACCAACAACTACCGCAGTTAATGTAGCTGGTACTAATAACGCAGCAACTTTTTTACGATTGGCTTTAGGTGTTGTAGAATACATTGCTAATGCGATACCGATAGCACCAAACACTTTACCGTTACCTTGTAACATGAAACCGTAATGGAATTGTTCTTTTAACGGTTTACTGCTTTCAGCAAATTCATTTAAATGTCTAAACCACTCTGCTTTAAGTCCGTCTTTTGCAACAACCGGACCTACTTCAATTGGTGCATAGATGAAGTGATGTAAACCAGTCGGTATTAACACACGTTCTAAGAAATGATACAACCAAACACCGATGTAGCCTGATGCGATAATGAAATGTTGCATTGATTCAATACCATTTTGTATTGTTGGCCAAACAACACAAGTAATTGCAGCTATTGGCAACATAACGAAGAATGAAATGGTTACAACAAATGTTAGACCTTGGAATACACCTAACATCTCTGGTAATTTTTTACTATAGAAACGATTATGTATCCATGTCACAATGGCAGAAATAATGATACCACCTAAAATATTAGTATCTAAAGTTTCAATACCAGCAATCGCTTTTAATCCAGTTACATTTTCTACACCTTTTTCTAAATTAGCACCAAATGTATGTGGCCATTGCGTTAAAATAGCGTTGATAAAGGTATTAAACATTAAATAGCCCATTAATGCAGCTAAAGCCGCATGACCAGGGGCCTTCTTAGCTAGAGATAAAGGCAATCCAACCACAAATACGATTTCCATATGATTGAAGATAACCCAACCACCTGATTCAATTACAGACCAAAATTTAAACCAAAATGTATGATCATTTGCTAATCCACCCATGATGGTAGGATTTTTAAATAATGTTGCAAAACCTAATACTATCCCAAAGAATGCAAACATTAATACAGGAACAATCATTGCACTCCCAAAACGTTTAATAGCGTTCATAATTTAACCCCCAAATCTTTCTATGTAGTACTTAAATATATCGTACATATAAAAGCGTTTTCTTAATATCTATTATAGTAAACGCTTACACTTATACAATGACATTGACCGATTTTGAAATAATTTTGTATAATCAGTTTATGTTTTCTATACATGAAAATATTTTCAGGAAGAATAAGAGGTGTCTTTGTGCTACTAGATGAAAAAGTAAATGCCAATTTTGACAAGTTAAATGATAATGACCTACAAATTGCACACTTTGTAAACACGCACGTAAATCAATGTAAAACTTTGAAGATACACGAACTTTCACAATACACTCATGCATCTAACGCTACCATTCATAGATTTACACGAAAGTTAGGATTTGATGGTTATAGTGACTTTAAATCCTATTTAAAATTTGAAAGTGAACATTTAAGTCAACTACCTAAAGATTCAATGGATGCTTTTAAACAAGAAATAGAGACAACATTTAGCTATTTAGCTCGTATTGATTATAATTTGATTACCGATAAACTTAACCAGGCGTCTACCGTCTACTTATATGGTACTGGTCGTGCACAGAAAAATGTTGCGGACGAAGCTCAGCGAATATTATTAACGATGCATAAAAATATTATCGTGTTACATGACGTTCATGAGTTGAAAATGGTACTGAATCGTTCTATTGATGAAGATTTATTCTTTATTATTTCTCTATCTGGTGAGAGTCACCAACTCACAGACGTTACAAATCTACTTCAATTACGCCAAAAATATTTTATTTCAGTTACAACAATGAAAGATAATTCATTAGCCCAAAAAGCGAGCTATAATGTTTATGTATCAAGTAATACTTTCTATTTATACGATGATACAGACTATTCAAGTTTTATTAGTTATCATATCTTCTTTGAAACATTAATCAGAAAATATAATGAACGTAAAGAGAAAGGTGAACTCAGTTAATCTTTATCACAACTAAATAGCGGTACTGATTAATTATTAACACATCAAAACCCCAACAAGGAGATTGTCTTTGTAAACTGTCCTTGTTGGGGTATCCACCCTAGTAAGAATGACTAGATATTTGGTAATATTGATATCAAATTTTCTCAGTTTAGACTGCTACGTGAATTCACGCAAAGTCCTAAGTTTTTATTTTAATAGATTATTGTCTTCTACATATTGTTCAAGTATTTGATGCATTTTATCAAACATCAATTCTAAACCGTGAACAGTAGAATCGTGATATTCCTTTTTCTTTTGTTTATATTCTAATGTTGTTAAGCGTCGTTCACGTTCAACTAATGACTGATAAAAGAAAAACATTTGTGTGCCACCGTTTTCACGCTCTTCAAATTCAACTTCAATGACATCCTCTTGATTACTTAATTCAGGCATACCAATTGTCATTTTTATATACTCATTGTCAACGAGTTCTTGATACGTACCTTGAATAATATTTTGTCGTCCATTACGTGAATCAACTATGCGATATGAGCCACCTTCAGTCATATCTACATCAATTGACTTATTCGTACGTTGAGATGTCATAAACCACTGTTTTAATAAGTCAGCATCCGTCCAAGCTTGATATACTAATTCTGGTGAGTATTTTAATAAACGTTCGATATGAATTTCAACATGTTCATTCTCAACATTATACTTTGCCACTTGTTTCACCTACTTTCACTCTTATATCTATTTTAACGCATTTCAATACAGTTCCAAACTTTGAACTATTAAAATGTTTTATTATTTTAATTTTTCTTATTAAACATGCTAATTATAAGTCTATTATTGTTATTTGTCTTTACTTTAAGATTTAGCTTTAACACGAGGGTATCTTAATATAATAGCTATAATACCGCATATCCCTAATAAAAATGAATAAATGCAGTAAGGCATTACACTAAATGGTGATATACTTGCAACGCCAGCTGCAGCTATCACTTGTGGGCTATAAGGTAAAAAGCCTTGAAAGCACCCTGCAAATATATCTAATAAACTTGCAGATTTACGTGGATCAACACCATATTCATCTGCAATATTTTTTGCTAATGGACCTGACATAATAATTGAAATTGTATTATTAGCTGTTGCAATGTCAGCTGCGCTCACTAAACCAGCAATACCAAATTCAGCACCACGTTTAGTTGTAACTTTAGAACGAACAAAATTTAATAACCATTCAATTCCACCATTATGCTGAATAATTCCAACTAAACCACCAATTAACACTGCTATGATTGCAATATCTTCCATACCTATAATACCCTGTGATACTGCATTTAGTAATCCTTTCCAACCAAAAGAACCATCAAATAAGCCAATAGTACCAGATAATAACGTACCACCGATTAACACAATGATTACATTTACCCCTACGAGTGCTAATACTAATACTAGTACATAAGGGATTACCTTAATTAAATTATAGTCATAGCTTTTAGAGTGATCTATTGAGATACCGTTAGTAAGGAAGAATAAGACAATAATTGTTAATATTGCTCCAGGTAGTACAATCCAAAAATTCACTTTAAATTTATCTTTCATTCTTGTTTTTTGAGTTCGAACAGCAGCTATGGTAGTATCTGAAATCATCGATAAATTATCGCCAAACATAGCACCACCTACAACAGTACCCATTGCTAACGCTGCTGGAATATCAGTTGCCTGTGCAAATCCAAATCCAACAGGTGCTAATGCAGCAACTGTACCTACAGAGGTACCCATTGAAATTGACACAAACATACAAATTACAAATAATCCAACGATGATTAAATTTTGAGGTATCAATGATAAACCTAAATTTACTGTTGATTCAACACCACCCATTTTTTCAGTGGTAGTTGAGAAAGCACCAGCCAATATAAATATAAATACCATTAAAATGATATTGGAATGACCTGCTCCTTTTGTAAACACTTCAACTTTGTTAGCAAATGTTTCTTTCCTATTCATTATTAAAGCAACAATAACAGTAATCATGATAGCTACATTTAAAGGCATATTAGTGAAATCACCTGTAATGGTACCTACACCTAAAAACAATGCAATAAATAATACTAATGGAAGTAACGCCCATGCATTGCCCTTTCTTTGTTCCTCCATACTAAACCTACTTTCCTTTTTAAAAATAATTTTATTATTAAAGTTACAAGATTACTGTCATAACGTCAATAAAGTTTTATGAAAATTACATATTAAAGCTATAGATAATGTCTTAATCATCAATTAGTTGGACGCTCAATTGTAAATTGCTCACCTAATTTAGCGTAATCATTACCTGCTAAACGGGCTACTGGTTTTAATTGTTTCGCATCAATTTTACTATCACCAAAATACACATCATCTTGTATGTGGTACTTAACAATTTTTCCAATAATTAAATCAGCACCATCATCTTCAGAGCCTAATAAAATCATTTGTTCAAGTTGACATTCAAATCTAATTTTAGCTTCTTTTATAGCTGGAATATCAATCACATCAGATGAGATGGTATTGAGTTCTGTTAAATCAAGTTCATTATCTTTAGGATTGATAGATGCAGCGGTCTTATTAATTTCCTCAACATTATCTTCATCTGTAACATGCACAACAAATGATTGGACGTTTTCTATATTAATTGCCGTATCTTTACGCTTTCCTCCTGCTCTCTGTGCCGAAATAGCAATCATAGGTGGCGCATTATTAACTATATTAAAAAAACTAAATGGCGCAGCATTTACATGTCCTTCGATATCAGAAGATGTAACAAATGTTATTGGCCTTGGTATGATTGAACCATTTAATAGTTTATAATTTTGGATATCTGATAGTTGATTAGGATCAATGTGTTTCACTGTAATCCACTCCTTTCAATACAAAAACGCAAGAGTCTTTATTGAAACCCTTGCGTTGGATTTATACTTTGAGATATTTAATTGATTTGGATGCCACCTGTGAGCCAAAAACTTGACCAGTCGTATAACTTGAATCCTCTGAAGCAAGTAATACATATGTGCCTGAAAGCTCTACAGGTTGACCGGCTCTACCTAATGGCGTATCTTGACCAAATTGAGGAATCGCTGATTGTGGTTGACCACCTGTTATTTGAAGTGGAGACCAAAATGGACCAGGTGCTACACAATTAACGCGAATACCCTGCTCCCCTAATTGCTCAGAGAAACTTTTTGTTAATGAAATAATCGCTGCTTTTGATGCTGCATAATCATGAATCAATGGATTTGGATTATAACCTTGAACGGATGATGTTGTAGTGATTGACGCACCAGGTTGTAAATAATCCAATGCTTTTTGAACTGTCCAGAATACTGGATATACGTTTGTTTCAAACGTTTCTTTAAAAGATTGTGTATCGAACTCTTCTAATTTATCGTGATACTGTTGATAGCCTGCTACTAATGTCACATTGTCTAAACCACCTAATTCTTTATACGCTTGTTCAACTAAATCATAGTTAAATTGTTCATCACGAATATCTCCAGGTATTAATATAGCTTTACGTCCTGCTTTTTCAATGACAGCTTTAACTTCTTGAGCATCTTGTTCTTCACTTGGAAGATAGTTAATTGCAACGTCTGCCCCTTCTTTGGCATATGCAATCGCTGCTGCACGTCCTATTGCTGAGTCTCCCCCTGTTACAAGCATTTTATAATCTAACAATCGGTTATGACCTTCATACGATGTTTCACCACAGTCAGGTTGTGGTGTTAGTTCAGATTGAAGTCCAGGTAGTTCTTGTTCTTGTTTTTCATAATCAGATGTTTTAAATTTTGTTCTTGGATCTTGTGCACCCATTATTTACTCATCTCCTAAAACATGTTTAGTGTCTGTTTACCCGTTCATCATGCTTTTTAAATCACATTTCAAAAATTGTAATATAGCTACACAAATCAAACTCTTAAATGAAACATTGATTATTCATTAAATGCTGTGTCGTCAAGCAATTGATAAATCAACGTTATAAAGTACTCAGGAACTTTCTCAAGTATACGCTCATCTGGATCAAACTTTGGATGATGTAAATCGTATTTACTATTAGAACCAATAAACGCAAATACCCCTGGATGGTTAGCTAGTAAACCAGAAAAATCTTCGCCAATAGTATAGGGTGTCTCTAATTCTATGATTTGATAACCTACTTTTTGAGCAGCTTTCTTAGCTTGGTCAGTTAAGTATTCATCATTAAAAACTGTTCCTGGCAGCTTAGTATATATAACTTCTATATCGACATTGAACAATGTCTCTAATCCTTTAGCAATTTCTTTAAATCGTTGTTCTATATAATTTTGAACCTCTGGCTTAAATGATCGCACTGTACCTTGGACATATGCTTGGTCAGCAATCACATTCCATGTATTCCCAGACGATACTTCTCCAATAGTTACTACAGCACTATCAAAAGCTGATATATTTCGACTTACAATCGTTTGTAAACTTGTTATTAATTGACCAAGTACCATGACTGGATCATTACCTTGTTCTGGCTTAGCAGCATGTGCACCTTTACCGTGAATTTTAAATTCAAAACGGTCTACTGCCGAAGTAATTGGTCCAGATTTAATTGCAAATTCTCCAATATTTAAAGTTGGATAATTATGGAAACCTAATATCGCTTTAACATCGTCTAATACATCTGTCTCTGCAATCGCTTTGGCACCATATCCCGTTTCTTCTGCAGGTTGAAATATAAATTTCACGCGACCTTTAAGTTTATCTTCTTGTTCTTTTAAATTTGTAGCAATAGCTAGAATACTTGCCATATGAATATCATGACCACACGCATGCATCACACCTTCATTTGTTGAGGTGAATTCATGTTCAACTTGCTCTGTAATTGGTAAAGCATCTATGTCTGTACGAACAGCAATACAAGGTTCACCATGTCCTATTTCAGCTATAAGCCCTGTTTCTAAAGGATAATCTATTATTTTTATATCATAAGTTTGTAATATACGTTTTAATCGCTTAGTTGTTTCATATTCTTTCTGAGATACTTCAGGAAATTTGTGAAATGTTCGTCTCCATTTAACAAAATCATTGTAAGTTGTCATAGCGATGGTCTTCCTTTCTTTGTAAAAATAAAGTGAACGACATAATAAATAAGTGTGCCTATAACGACACCTATAACTAAATTGTGTGACATTAATATTAAAATAATCGTTATGAACATTACGATACTATGCTTTATAGGTGCTTCTTTTAAATGTTTAAACATACGTCTATCAAATGTATTCATTGATATTGTAATTAATACCGAAGCCAATACTGCCATAGGAATAAAACCTACAATCGTACCTAAAATAACGACGCATGAGAGAAGAAATAATCCTGTAACGAATGTGGCTAATCGCGTAGTAGCACCCATTTTAAAATTAAATTTTGATTGACCTACTAAGGCGCTTAAACCATATCCACCTAATAACCCGACAAACAAATTAGCTAACCCTTGACCAATAACTTCTCGGTCTTTATTGGAGTGACTTTGTGTAATTACATCCATCATTTCATTTGTAAGATTTGTTTGTACTACGCAAATAATAGACATGGTTAATGCATATAAAGTAATAATACTTAATGCATGTATGTTTAAAAGTTCTGTATAAACAGAAATTTTAGGAAAGGTAAGTCGAATTTCTGCTAAATCGTGGACTAATTGAACATTCGGTTTAAGAAAATAACTTGCTAAAGTCACGACGCTTATAGCTATAAGCGGAGCTGGCATAAATCGAATAAATGTTGAAGATAAATAAGTCGCAGTAGTTATACCAAAAATATATTTTATTTGCGTTGTAAGTAATAGAATGCCCAATACATTCATAAATCCAATAACAACAGTATCTGGAATATGATTAAGGATCTTATCTATGTGACACATGTCAAAAATAATTAGAATGATGCCCATTATAAACGTGGCCATAATTAAGTAATGAATATTGTATTGTTCTACTAGTGGTGCACCTACGCACCTACTATCGAAATACCACTACTTGGTCCAGACACCATACTTATTCGTTCTCCAAGAAAGCTAATGAATAACATCATTAATCCACAACTCATTAACCCTATCGTAGTACTGATATGAACAATAAACGAGAAGGCTATAGCTACAGGGAGTAGTGCTAAACCCATTAAGATACCTGCCATTATATTTTGCGAAATATCTCCAAGCCATTGCTGCTTATAACTTAACCGCTTCATCACCATCCATTACCTCCCTAATTATTTATATCGTAACATAATTGTCAAACTTTTCTATCAATTAAAAGTAATTAAAAAAGTAGAACAGAATTCAACGCGAATTCAACGTTCTACTCATTCATGTTTGAATTTAATTTTAAAGGTTATCGTTATCTTCTAATTTCAGAGTCATATACGACAATTTAATTCTACTTTTTAAACTAGGAAATGGTGAATTAAATTCGCCGCTAACTTTGACGTACGATTATCAACATCATAGTCTGGGTTAGTTTCTGCAATACTAATTGATGATACCTTATCGCTTAATATTACACGCTTACTTATTTCAAATACGGAATGAGGATATAATCCTAATACACTAGGTGAACTTACACCAGGCGCAAACGCACTATCAATAACATCCATACATATGGTAAACATAATCGTATCATGGTCATGAATAAATCTTTCTATTTTATCTTTAATGGTCGGTGACACTTGATGTAAAAGTTCGTCCGCATACACATAAATAATATTATTATCTTTTGCATAATCATATAACGCACGTGTATTACCACCTTGAGCCAAGCCTAAAACTAGATAATCGACATTTTCATCATTATCTAAAATTTCTCGGAACATAGTGCCGGATGTAGGTGGCTCATCAGGACGTGTGTCAAAATGAGCATCAATATTGATAATTCCAATTGAAGCATCTGAATAGACTTCTCTAGTAGCCAAATATTGTGCATATGCAATATCATGACCACCTCCAATTAAAAAAGCCTGTTTATGTTGCTTAATAACTTTAGCAGACAATTGTGCCATCTCTTGTTGCGTTTCTCTAAGATGATTACTTGTATGTTCAACATTACCGTAATCAATCAACATTTCGCACTCACTTAAATCTGGAAGTTTCGCGAATTCATGTTTTATGATATCTGGTCCCTTTCTTGATCCGATTCTACCTTTATTATTTTCAACACCTTTATCAACGGCATATCCTAAGAGACCAACACCTGTCTTATCACTTACGTTTTCCATATTTTCCAAATTAGCGAACTTTACTGTTTGAAAATGTCTAAACTGTTTAGGATCTGTTTCACTATCCAAACGACCAGTCCATAGTTTTGGATTACCCTGTGTATACATTATATTGCCCCCTATTTATTTACTCTATAGCATTATCTTACATCATAACGAGATTTATCATTACCATTTGTTTATATTTATGATTACCCTTTTCAAATTAATTTAAGACATTAAAAATTGTTTTCAATCATATAAAAATAATTCAAGACTATTACATTTTAATGATATTTAAAATGGACAATTTATTTATGGCCTTGTAATATGTATAATATTAAAGAAAAAGTTTTTACGGTTACCCTAATGGAGGTTACATAAATGAAGACGAATCGTATATCAGGATTTCAATGGGCGTTAACTATCTTCGTATTCTTCGTTGTCACGATGGCGCTATCATTAATCCTACGAGATTTTCAAGCATCAGTAGGTATTAAACGTTTTGTATTTGATATTACTGATCTTGCACCGTTTATCGCAGCAATTGTTTGTATTATTGCATTTAAAGATAAACGTACTCAATTAGCTGGATTAAAATTTTCAGTTGATATTAGAGTCATTGAACGTATATTACTAGCATTGATTTTACCGCTAGTTATTTTCATGATTGGCATGTTTAGTTTTAACACATTTGCCGATAGTTTTATTTTATTACAAGCAACTGATTTATCTGTATCAGTTCCTACAATTATTATTGGTCATATTTTAATGGCATTTTTTGCGGAGTTTGGATTCCGTTCTTATTTACAAAATATTGTAGAAAATAAAGTTAATACATTTTTCGCTTCAATCATTGTCGGTTTAATTTATTCTATATGGGCTGCTAATACGACATATGGAATGGAATATGCGGGATACCATTTCCTTTATACTTTCATGTTCTCAATTATTATTGGTGAACTCATACGTGCAACTAAAGGACGTACGATATATATCGCTCTCGTATTCCATGCAACAATGTCATTTGCACAAGTATTTTTATTTAGTGAAGAAACTGGCGACCTATTCTCAATGAAAGTTATCGCATTAAGTACGACGTTAGTGGGCATTGTCTTTATCATTTTAAGTTTAATTATTAGATTTATTGTTTATAAAACAACTAATCGTTCACTTGATGATGTTGAACCTAATAATTATTTAGACCATATGAATGATGACGATACATCTACTTCAAATAAAACAAAGTCTGAAGATCATGAACTTAACGATAAAAAAGACAGCTTCACTGAGAGTCAACTTAATGAAGATCATGTTGAACATAAATCACAGTCTGAGAATCAAACTGATTCTTCAAATGAAAAACTTAAAGACAACACATCTTATAAAGAAGATAGACGTTCATCTGTAGTTGATGATGCTAAGGATGAAATAGATCAAATGAGTGATACATCTAGTCATAAAACTGAGAAGTAAAGCTTATATTACGCCTTCTTTTGAAGGCTAAGTGCACATACAAATAGCCAGAAAATGAATTTTTCTAAGTTCATTTTCTGGCTTATTTTTATTTATTTAAGTTAGATTTTTTTATGAATTTAACGCCATTTTGTGTACCTACTATAACTTGATCAGTTATATTTAAAAAATATCCAGTTTCTATGACACCTGTTAGATGAATTAAATACTCATGAAATTGATATGGGTCAATCTGTTTATTTAACTGACAATCTAAAATGTAATTGCCATTATCCGTTATAAATGGAACATCATCACTCATTCGACGTTCGGTAATAACATCATCATAAGCTTCAATTTTTTTAGCGATATGGAACCAATTGAACTTATCTACCTCTACTGGCAGTTTGAAACTTTCACCTAAGTAATTTACGAGCTTGCTTTCATCTACTAAAACTACAAAACGATGAGCCATTTCATCTATTACTTTTTCGCGAAATAGCGCTCCACCACCGCCTTTAATTAAATTGAGATTAGCATCCACTTCATCAGCACCATCAATTGCTAAATCAACATGACCAACATCATTGATATCAACAACATTAATATCTAGTTTTTTTGCAATAAATGCACTTTTATTAGAAGTACACACGCCAGTAATATTTAATTGTTCTTTGTGAATTCTTTCAGCGAGCTTTGGAATAAGCAATTCAATGGTACTACCCGTTCCAATTCCTAGCACCATATCATCTTCAATTTGAGCTACAGCATCATCTACTGTCATGATTTTAAGTTCTTTAGAATCTTTCATTTAACTGTGACCCCTTTTCAAATATACTCACTCATTATTTTACATGACGATCATACAAATACCTAGTTCAATATTGGAAATTATTTTATCATTTGTCTTATGTTTTAATTATTAATATAATATAATTTTTCTTAACACCTTAACTAAGGGGGCATAAATATGATTTCAGTATGTGCAATTTCAGTAGGACAAATTAAACAATTAGATTACGGTCAAAAGAGAGAAATGTTGTCTGCTTTGAATAAATCTCCTATTTCTGAAACAATGTGGTTATCAAGAACTGGATTTGTTGAAGATGAACAGGCATATAAAGACCATGGTGGTCCACATAAAGCAGTATGCTGTTTTAGCAAATCTCATTATCAAATGTATAGAAATGATTTAAATACGCTTCCTGATTACGCAATGTTTGGTGAAAATTTAACTTTGGAAAATTTAGATGAATCAGACGTGTTCTTTGGAAATCAATATCGTTTAGGTGAAGCAATTTTAGAGGTATCTGAAATAAGAGAACCTTGTTGGAAAATTCAAACAAAGTACGGTATAAAAGACTTAGTTAAAAGAATGTCTACTAGTGGAAAAACAGGCTTCTATTTTCGAGTGTTACAAGAAGGATATGTAGCTCAAGATGATGATTTAGAATTAATTCAGTTGGCAGATGAAGCAACTCGACTTTCTGTACAAGAGCTTAATGATATTTACTATAATGATCGTAAAAATTTATCTCGACTGAAGTATGCGCTACAAAATCCATATTTATCTGAAATGCGTTTAGCTAAATTACAAAAGTTATATGATAATGCAATGAAATAAATTCTATTTAGCATAGGATAAAGCGGGTAAATCATAATGACGATGTACCCGCTTTGATGCTTTTTTAATTTTATTTTTCTGATATATGATAAGTTGTTTTAGAATAAAAATGCTCGTTAGGTTTTAAAATAGAGTTTGCTTTATTACCATACAAATTAATATCATTAGGTAAAAATTGTGTTTCTAGAGATATACCTGAGTGTGCTTTATAAATATTAAAATCACTATCCCAATCTTTCGTATCATTAAATGTATAAATGACAACGTTCGGCATAGATGATGTAACATCTAATTGAAACTCATCATTTTCAATGAAGAATTGTTGATTTCCAACATCAAAAGGGTGATCTAATCCATTTCTAGAACCAATTTGCTCTTTAAGTAGTTCATTATCAGAATTAAAAATATCACTAAAAGATATACTATTTGTTTTAAAGATAGCTAACAAATCAATTGAATTAGTATTCTCAATAAGGTTGTTTCGATCAATTGGATACATATTTAATTGCTCACTCTTAATTTTATGATTATATATAACATTATTGTCTCTATTCAAATTAAAATAAACATGATTAGTTGGATTAAATAATGTATCTTGATTTGTCTGTGCTTCATATTCTACTGTCCAACGGTGTTCGACGTCATAAGTATGTATCACTTTAATAGTCATATCCCCTGGATACCCATCTTCCATTGACTTTAGTTGAACTGTAAAAGTAACCTTAATATTCGTGATATTATCTTGAATGTCGTAATTAAAAAGTCTTTTATCTAAACCATTACTACCACCATGAAGGTGATGTACATTATTATTAGCTTCTAATTGATATTCCTCATCGTTCAAATGAAATTTGGCATTTCCAATACGTCCAGCATAACGACCGATAGTAGCACCAAAATGATACGGATTTGATGGATAAAACTCATCCGCTTCAACTCTATTTCCTAATACAACGTTGTTATCATGGTACTTCCATGATACGATGCGTGCACCGAAATTTGTGAACACAATATTGGTTTCATCGTTGTCAATTTTAATTAAGTCAATACCATGTCTTTGCTTTTCTACTTCAACTATCATTACTTACGTCTCCCTCTTAAACACGCTTAATCAGGTTCTGCTCGGTAATATCATAACGCATACACCAATAATACAGATGCATGCTCCAATTAAATCGTACTTATCAGGTGCTTGTTTATCGACAATATATGCCCAAATTAAACTCATTACAATAAACACGCCACCATAAGCAGCATAAACACGACCGAAAGTTGGAAACGACTGGAACGTTGCAATGACACCATACATCATTAATATAACGCCACCTATAAATCCCAACCAACTTGATTGTCCTTCCCTTAACCACAACCAAATTAGATAGCCACCACCAATTTCACAGAGACCTGCTAATAAAAAGATAAAGATTGAATAGAGCATTGAAATGACCTCCAACTTGTAATAAAGTTATCCTCATTGTATCAATGCAATGATACCTTTATCTATTTAAATTTTAAGCACTGACTTTTTCACATACATATTGTTACACTTTTTTTATTAATATTCCATAGATTTTATATAAATTAAAAAATGAAAACGCTATCTATTAAAATTTTTAATAGACAGCGTTTGCGTAACACTTTTATTCATGAAGTGTGCTGCGAATTTGTTTGTTTTTAAGTTTGAGAATCAATAATTCAACGACAATGAATATGGTTGTAATAAAAGCAACCAATGGCATTTGTTGCATGATTAATTCGATGAATATATCAATGATACACATAATAGTTAATCCGATTGTTATCCAAATAAAATTAGTCGCATGTACTTTTAATATGACTAATTTCTGTTGTTCATCTGCATATCTATAATTTGGGATTAAATTTATTACACCTTTAGGTGACGCACCACAATTCTCTATGGTAGGTGTATCCATTTCTGTATATTTAATTCGCTTATCATCAAACATACATAATGCAACAACTACACCTACTCCTAAAATAAGCCAACTCGGTTCAAACACCCATTCATAGTTACTTGTATGATTAATGTTCGGTGTTACTATGTTAGCGATGAGAACCAAATAAACTATCCACAGAATAAGATAAACAATTCTTTTTAATTTAGAATGACGATTTAGTTTTGATTTATCGCTAAAGTCATGTACATAAATATGAATATCATCAACTGTTTCTGAATGAATTGTTAATTTACAAACAATAACAATTAAAAGTAATAAACTACCGATAAAAAATGGTGAAAGAAATTGCCGTTGCAAGTCGTTAAACATTGCAAAAGCAATGATAGCACATAAGAAATTTAAACTTAAAATGCCAAGTTTAGCTTGCAATGTAATTTTTTCTACTTGCAAAGCTTCATCATTTTTAGTCATTCTCTACCTCCCAGAATAAATCATTCAAAGTAACACCTAGCGTCTTAGCTATATTAATACATAATTTTAATGACGGATTATACTTATCATTCTCTATCATGTTAATGGTTTGACGTGATACTCCAACTGATCGTGCAAGTTCTAATTGCGAAATCTTCTTTGCACCACGATAAACTTTGACTTTATTCATATCTCCACACTTCTTTCAACATCCCATATTATTCATCATAACGATATAATGCCAATATCGTCAAATATATATGACACTTATATTTAAGTCTTTAAATTCTTGGTTAATTTCAATTATAATTGCAATCATAGTATATTTTAATTGTGTTATACCAGTCTAAGCTTCAGCTTTAATTATCAGTTATTAAATTTTCAAGAGGAAGAAGGTGTTCATGTGGATTTTGTATCAAGACCAACGACTGAAACCGCTAAAGCGTTATTAGGTGTCAAAGTCATGTATGAAGACGAATTTCAAACGTATAGTGGCTATATTGTTGAAACAGAAGCTTATTTAGGTTTTACAGATCGAGCAGCTCATGGATTTGGAGGTAAGCAAACGCCTAAAGTGACTTCACTTTATAAAAGAGGCGGCACCATTTACGGACATGTGATGCACACACATCTATTAGTGAATTTCGTAACTCAAAACGAAGGTGTCCCTGAAGGAGTACTGATTCGAGCTATTGAACCTTTAGATGGCATAGAAATGATGAAACATAATCGTAATAAGTCAGGATATGAATTAACAAATGGACCCGGAAAATGGACAAAAGCGTTTAATATACCTAGAGCAATTGATGGTGCCACATTAAATGATTGTCGCTTATCCATTGATACTAAACACCGTAAATACCCTAGGGATATTGTTGAAAGTGCTAGAATTGGAATACCGAATAAAGGCGACTGGACTAATAAACCGCTACGATACACAGTTAAAGGTAATCCATTTGTTTCACATATACGTAAATCAGACTGCCTAAACCCAGATGAAACTTGGAAATAAAGAAAAAAGACATTCTAGAAATTTTAATCCTTAGAATGGGCCTTTATGACTATTTCTAAATTGTTTAATATCAACAAATCTATTTTCATAGATATTACAAATTAATATTCCAATTAGATTTTTATCTTTTTATAAAATTATTAAAATTTCGTATTATATAAAAACCATTATACCTATCCTAGAAATCTATAATTTTTATATGTATAATGTTATATATGGGGATTTATAGCGCTTACAAGAAGTGCTATTTAAAATTTTTTAACTCGTTTATAAAGGGGGCTATATAAATGGAAATAGATGCGGTCACAACACTATGTCTTGCCTGTCTTTTATTTTTACTAGGTGAATTCATCGTCAATCACGTTTCATTTTTACAAAGAATTTGTATACCACCTCCCGTTATAGGAGGATTACTATTTGCAATTCTAGTTGCAGTCTTAGATACCTTAAATATTATTCAAATTAAATTAGATGCTAGCTTTATTCAAGATTTCTTCATGATGGTATTCTTCACTACTATTGGATTAGGTGCATCTTTTAAATTATTTAAAATTGGTGGGAAAGTTTTAATACTTTACTTTGTATGCTGTGCATTTCTGGCAATATGTCAAAATTTCATTGGTATCTCATTAGCTAAAGTATTACATATTAAACCATTGTTAGGTTTAACAGCTGGTTCAATGTCAATGGAAGGTGGACATGGGAATGCAGCGGCTTATGGTAAAACGCTTGAAGAAAGTTTTAATATTGATTCAGCTATTACTGCTGCACTTGCAGCAGCAACTTTAGGCTTAGTATTTGGTGGATTAATTGGTGGACCATTAGTAAAGGCACTCATTAAACGCTATAACCTAAAACCTGAAAACAGCGATGATTCGTTTAAAGATTATAGTAAAGTAGAATCTAATGAAGTGCTACATCGTAAATATCAACCTACACAAGTATTTTTTCTACAATTAACAATTATTGCACTGTGCATGTCATTAGGTACATGGATAGGTGATCAATTTTCTAATTTAACTGGTCAAAGTTTACCTATGTATGTAGGCTCAATGTTTGTAGCAGTTGCAATTCGAAATGTATCGGAATATGCGAACATACAACTCATCGATTTAAAACTGATTGATCAAATTGGTGATGTAGCTCTAGGCTTATTCTTATCACTAGCACTGATGAGTATTCAACTTACTCAAGTATATTCACTTGCATTACCTCTTATCGCTATCGTTTTAGTTCAAGTCTTATTTATATCATTATTTGCATTCTTTATACTATTTAGAGTGCTTGGTAAAGACTATGATGCTGCTGTTATGGCTGGTGGGTTTATAGGTCATGGGTTAAGGGCTACACCAAATGCGATGGCAAATTTAGATGTAATTACTAAAAAATATGGTAGTTCACCAAAATCATATCTTGTCGTTCCTATAGTTGGAGCTTTCTTAATTGACTTAGCAGGTGTACCTATCGTTATGGGCTTTATTAATATTTTTGGAAACTAAAGTTTTATATTATGCATTATAAAAAAGCAAGTTGGGAGTCCAAACTCTCAACTTGCTTTCTTTGTATAATTTATTAATGCGAATTATGGTTGAATGACCTATTCAATATTATCCTCTATGAATGTCTAAACCGCGTTGTTCAATCCATGACATTAACTTATGATCGAAAACGAACTTACTTTGTTTTAATTCACTAATATCTCTTGCATTTAACATTGTCATAATTGATTTCGTATGTTCAATAAATGACTCAACATACTCAATCGTTGTCGTGATGCCCCCATTTTCAACTTGATTTAAGAATGGTCGAGACATACCTACAGCTTTAGCCCCTAATGCTAGACTCTTAACAACATCTAGAGGTGTACGTACACCACCACTAGCAAAGACATTAAGTGAATCTTGATAAGCTGAACTTTCAAGCAATGACTCTACAGTTGACTGTCCCCAATTTGCAAGATAGTCCATATCTTTATTTGAACGACGCTCATTTTCAATTGTGACAAAGTTTGTTCCACCTTTACCACTTACATCAACGTATGTAACACCAACATCAATTAAATCTTTATATAGTTCTTTGCTCATGCCGAAGCCAACTTCTTTAATAATAACTGGAACATCAACACGTTGAACAATAGCTGCTACATTATCTAACCAAGTCGAGAATTCACGATTTCCTTCAGGCATCACAAGTTCTTGTGGTGCGTTCACATGAATTTGTAAAGCCTGTGCATCTAATAAACTAACCGCTTCTACGGCTTTATCTACAGGAACATCGGCACCAACATTACTAAAAATTATACCTTCTGGATTGGTTTGACGTGCAATACTGAATGATTCCGCCATTTTAGGATTTCTCAAAGCGGCATGTGTAGAGCCTACAGCCATTGCTAATCCAGTTTCTCTAGCGACAACTGCAAGTTTCTCATTAATTTGTTTTGTCCATTCACTGCCGCCTGTCATCGCATTGATATAAATAGGATATGTCATATCAAAATCTGTTATTTGACTTGTTAAGTCTACTTCATCTACATTTATGCTAGGGATTGAATGATGCACGAATCTCACTCGATCAAAGTCTGATTGAGGTGCATCACTTTGAGCCATTGCTATTTCAACATGTTCATTTTTCCTCTGTTCTCTTTGAAAGTCACTCATCTTTGTACCTACCTTTGCTTAAATTAATAAAGTTTCATAATATATTAGAACCATTTTTTTCTTTTGAAAAAGATAATCAATGCAATAGCTATAATTAACATGACGATCATACAAATTGGATAGCTATATTGCCATTTAAGTTCTGGCATATATTCGAAATTCATGCCATAGACACCTGCAATAAATGTCAAAGGTGAGAAAATGACTGAAACCAATGTTAATACTTGCATGATACTATTCATTCGAAATGATGAATAAGATTCGAAGTTCTCTCTTATTTCATTAGCCATCTCCTGTGATGTTCTTATGATATTATTTTGCTTTATAAGATGGTCATCGATATGTTGAATATACATCGAATGCTTACTATCTACAATCAAATTACCTTCAGTTTTAATTGTATTAACTAATTCTTGCATAGGGAATAATACCCTTTTAATTTTGATTAAATCAGATTTAATTTGAAAAACATTATCCATTATTTTTTTACTTTGAGTATCATCTACATGTGCATCTTCAAAGTTATATGTTTTATCCTCAATTGTATATACGAATTCAAAATATTTATCAACCATCATATCTAAAATATGTATCACTATATCTGCACAATCCAAGTCTGAATCATGATGTTGTGCATTCATTTTAGCCACTTCATTTAACGATTCAAAATGTTTGTGGTGATATGTAACAAGTACTTTCTCATTTAAAAATACATTTAAAGAAATTGGAGAAAAATCATCTTTGTACATACTGTGAAATACTAAATATTGATATGATTCATAGGATTTATATTTTACACGTGGCACACCTGTAATGGCGTCTTCTAACTCTAAATAGTTAAATTCAAATTGACTTATTAAATAATCATTCTCTGCTTGTGTTGCATTTTCAAAATCAAACCATACAATTGTTGCTGTTTCAGGAATCTCCTTCACACTATCAACTTGAGTGAGCGATTGATTTTTAGTTTGATATCGAATTGTCATAGTCATTGTTACGTTTACCTCCTACATAACCATACGTCTTTCATTCTACCATGAATTAAATCATGTGTATGTGTTATTTTTATTTAGTAAAATAGAACTATCAATATATGAGCGAGGTCTTTAGTAATGAGTAATCCTGTAATTATTAATAAAGTGGTAGAAACAAATCAAATTGATTATAACAACCACATGCATGACTCAGAATATAATAAAGTGTTTAGTGAATCTGTAAATGAATTTAACTACACGCACGGACTTTCTTTAAAGGAACGTGAGGTACTTCAATACACAATGTTCACTTTAGAAGAACATACGACGTACCTAGCAGAGTTATCACTCAATTCAGCTTACCGAATCGAAGTTTATATTTATGATTATGATTATAAACGTGTGCATTTCTTTTTAATGCTTTATACAGATGAAGATGAACTAGCTGCAACTAACGAAGTTATCATGATGGGAATTGACAGTAACAAACATAAGTCTGCTCCTTTTCCAAGTGATTATCATCAAAACATTGCTAATTATTATAGTCAACAAGGTACTATTGAATGGCCTAAACAATTAGGTCATCAAATAGGAATACCTAAAAAGGAGAACTAAAAATGGTATCACAATTCCGCAATCAACTTTTAGAATTATTATATGATTTAAATGATGAGCTTAAAGTAAACTTAATAGAACTCAATATTACTAAACAATTATTTATGAATGGTCCCAGTCAGGAATTGCTTAAAAGAGCATTTAATATTAGTTATTATCAAGGACAGAAACAAGCTATTGAAGCATTACAAAATATCGTTGCATCAGAGGAAAATGAGGAAATTTTGAAACATTTATTAAATGACTATGCAAGTCAATTTGCGAACTTATCATCGAATTTAGTGAATTTGTTAAATCAACAAGATGTATCTCAAATAGATTTGGCACAAGGCATAGACAATTATTATCATAACTTAGGTCAACAAACGGTTATAACTAAAGTTCAAAATTTAATTTAAATTTTGAACAATGAAGTTATTCATATTTCATGATTTGAAGTGACAGAAGACGAGAACTCATCTTCAACAAAAAGAACTGAGAAGGAACAATTAAATGCCCTTCTCAGTTCAATTACCTACGTCATATCTGCTAAGTAGAATTAGAGTACTTTTTTATATCAAACTATGTTTTGTTTGATGTTAATTAAGCATCAATCGTCTTAGTAATTTGTTTAATTACTTTGTGTGACTCACGTATAGGGAATAAAGGGAAATCGTGGAACATTTTCGGATACTCAAAGAATTGAACTGGTTGTCCCTTATCCTCCAAATTATATACAAAACGCTTCATATCTGGATGATAAATTTCTCTGCCACCACCGAATAAAACGATAGGTGGTAAATCGGGTAGTTGTCCATAAATTGGTGATATTAATGGATTAGCTAGTGCTTCTCCTTGCGTCCATACATTGAATATACGTTGTAAACCATCCCTATTGACGAAACGGTCTTTATTGCTTAAATCCTTAGTTATTTCAGGATTAGTCAATGTTGCATCCAACATTGGTGAAAGTAGATAAACTTTATTAGGTAATGGTTGATTATTAGCCACAAGTTGTTGAACGTAACTTAGTGCTAATGCGCCCCCAGTACCATCCCCCATAATAACGATATGCTTGACATCCACTTCTTCTAATAAAGATTGATATATCCCATCGATTGCTTTAAATGTGTCTTGAAAGTGGTGTTCTGGTGCTTTAGGATAAATTGGCAACACAACTTCATAAAGCGTACTAAGTGCAAGTTTATCCATAAACCTCCAATGAAATGGTGAGGGTTGCAACGTATTATAACCACCATGAATATAGAGAATTTTCTTTTTTGTTTCATGACGAAAATTAAATCTAAATACTTGCATATCATCGTGTGACAACTTATCTAAATTAGATTTAACATTTAAACTTGAAGGTTGCTTATGCTTCGCTTGATTAATATCTTTTCTTTTATCCATGAACTTATCGAAATCTGAATCATTATCAAACATTATTGAACGATTGTGCAGTAAGTATCGATTGATGATTCGATTAACCATATGTGATCTCATAAAATTCTACCTACCTTAATTAATAATAAATTACTTAAACGTCATTACATTTAGCACAAAAAGCGATATAATGAAAACTATGTTCAAAAAAATCATGATTAAATATTTAATATAATATTGTTAATTGCATATTAAATTCAGTATAAATTAGTCAATCTTAGAAAACAAATGAATTATAGAAAAGGAGTTAGAAAAGTGTCAGAAAGAAAAACAACACAATATGATAATAAATCTCCTATTGATAATCACAACTATCTTCGTTCTAATCGTAACAACCGAAAAAGAAGATCTTGGGTGAGTTTAATTATCCAAATCATAATTTTCATATTAGTAGCTATTACGGGTTATAGTATGTACAAACAACCTATCTTTAATTTAGCATTTGCTAATCAACCCATTAGTTACGGTCAGATTAAAGATTTTCAGTATACGGTTACACAAATAGGTACACTTAATATTAATTTAAGCCAATTAGCTAATCTTGAAGATGTGGCCAATCGTCTCGTATTGGTTTTTAATATATTTTTCATTTTAACAATTGTAAGTTTAGTTATCACTATTTTGACTATTATCTTCAATCGAACTTTATTAAAGATTTTAAATTTTATTGTGATTTCAATATTATTGATCATGTCACTGTATTTCGGATATGCAATACAAGTAATTGGTCAACGAATTGCTGATAAACTACAAAGTTTCTCGTTAAATGTTTCTGCTAATCAAATTATTAGTGAAGCGGATGCTATTCATAATGCGCTTATTTTATTAGTATGTAGTCTAGCTTTATTAATTGTTAGTTTCTTTTTCAGAAATCGAAAAATGAACCATCCTAAAATCAAATAATATATTTTTTGCCATTGTAGACGCAATCATTTAGTCACAATGGCTTTTTTCTAATAAAAAAAGTATCGATCACACTTAAAGAAGTGTACCGATACTTTAAAAATAATGTCCCCCAACATCATTTTATTTAAATTTATTACTTTCTGCATTCATCATTCTTTCATGTTCTGCATCAGCGCCTTTTTTACCTTTTAAGAATAAACTTAAAATAAATGCTAAGACTGCTAATCCAGTCGCAATCCAGAATGCATCGTTAATGCCTTCGATATATGCAAGCTGATTTACGTATTTTAAGATAGCTTGTACTGCTTCAGATTGACCACCATATTGTGCCGCCATTTGACGGACATGGTCTTGGATCACAGGATTTGTTTTATCTAATTCATCTGTAAACGCACCAACATGATTTGTTGTTTGCGTCGTCATAACAGTAACAAGAATCGCAGTACCAATTGAACCAGCTAATTGTCTCATCGTGTTTAGGAATGCATTACCATGAGAAATAAGTCTTGGTGGCAGTGCGTTAATGGCCGCTGTCATAAGTGGCATCATTACAAACGCCATACCGAATGATCGAATCACATAAATACTCATTATATGAAGATATGATGTATCCATATTTAATTTAGTAAGTTCCCATGTTCCGTAAGCCATTACAGCTATACCAAACAATGCTAAAGGTTTTAAACCAATTGTATCAAGTAGCTTACCAGTAATTGGTCCTAATATACCCATAACTAATGAACCAGGAAGTAATAACAGTCCTGAATCAAGTGCTGAGAAGCCACGTAAATTTTGTAAGTAGATTGGTAATAAAATCATACCACCGAATAAACTCATCATAACAACCATGTTAATGATAGTTGTTAATGTAAATGTTGATGATTTCAACACTTCAAGATTTAACATTGGCGCTCTCATTTTTAATTCACGAATGACGAATGCAGCAATGAATATCGCACCAATTATGAACATCGTTACGATTTCAGCTGAACCCCAACCTTTATTACCGGCTTCACTGAATCCGTATAATAGTGCACCAAATCCAATCGTACTATAGACGATACCTTGATAGTCGGCTCTTGGATTTGTTGTTCTTTGATATAATCTGAACCAGAAATAACCGAATATCATTGCAGCAATTCCTAGGAAGAACATACCATAGAACATAACGTTCCAATGATAATTTTGAACGATGTAACCTGATAAAGTTGGTCCAATAGCTGGCGCCAATATCATTGCTATACCCATCGTTCCCATTGCAACGCCACGTTTTTCTGGTGGGAAGATTGTAACGATTACGTTAGAACCTAATGGCATTAACACACCAGCACCAATGGCTTGTAGTACACGTCCACCCATCATCATAGGGAAGTTATTAGAAAGTGCACAGACTAGTGAACCAATAGTGAATAATAAAAGTGCAATAATAAATAACTTACGATAAGAGTATTTATTAAATAAGAATGCACTTATTGGAATTAAAATACCATTTACTAACATGAATCCTGTCATCAACCATTGTCCAGTTGACGCAGAAATATTGAATTCTGTATTAATCTTAGGCAATGCAACGTTTAATAACGTTTGGTTTAAGATGGCTATAAACATACCAAACAACATTGCTGCTAAAATTTTATTTCTTGTAATCCCTTTTCCAAAAACAAAATCTTCTTTTTGTTTCTTAATACGTTCGTTTACACGTCCTTCTTGAGAATCAGGATTAATCGGTTCATAAATTGAATCCTTAGGTAGATGTTGATTGTTTACATCATCATCTTTTTTGTCATCCTCAGTAGCATCATCAGCATAATGTAAGGAATGTGATGCTTGCTTTTGCTCAGGATGTATTTGCTCTGATGCATGATCTTGCTGATCTTGTTCATTCTCGAAATGATTTTTTCGTTTATCATTTTCAATGTGTCTATCTTCAGAGTTCGTGTGACGCTGTTTATCATCGTCTCTTTGAGAATCTTGCGTGCGATTCGACGCTTTATCTCGGTCTAAGTCACTGATTTTAAATTTAGATGGATTACTTTGACTTTTAGATTCTTCATTTACGTGTTGTCCCTTAGCTTGGTTCTTACGCTTCTTACGTGATTTCAACACAAGAACGTTAACTAAACCAACTAAAATGACCGCTAAAACAATATATCCAACAATGAAGGTCGTTGTCATTCTATGACCTCCTTAGTCTTTATGAATTTTTACTTCAGCGTTCATTCCAGGAACAACATTTTTAGATGGTGCAGAATCTAAAGAAATTTTAACTGGTACTACTTGAGATACTTTAGTGTAGTTACCATCAGTGTTAGATGATGGCATTAATGAGAAGCTAGCTGCAGTTGCTTGGCCTACTTCTTCAACTTTACCGTCAACGTCAGAATCTTCACCGTCGATTGTTACGTCAACTTTGTCGCCTTTTTCTACACTGCTAACATCTTTTTCGTCAATATTTGCTGTAATATATAAATCATCTAAATTGTAAGCATAAGCAATTGGTGAACCTGCTTGTGCAACTGAACCTTCCATACCACTTGTTTTAACGATAGTTCCGTTTTGTGGCATTTTGATATCCATTGTTTGTGACTCACCGCTTTGGCTTTGACCACTCACTTCTGCTACTTTGTCACCTTTTTTAACTTTGTCCCCTTGTTTTACATCAAGAGATTTAATTTGACCTGAAGTTGGGCTAGAGATTTGAATTTGTTCTCCATCAACTTTGGCATTATCAGTTGTTACAAAGCTTGTAGCATTATGATATAAGTAGAAACCTACAATACCAACTACAACTAGAACAACGATTGTGATGATATTAATTAACACCATTTTCTTCATTGAACATTTCCTCCTATTTGCTTTTCAAAATCACTTTTAATATTATAAAGACATATAAATAAAATTAACACCAACAATTATTAGTAAATTGTCGGCTAAATGAAGTACAAAATAAATCAGGTGACAAAATGAAGCAAAACGCTAAATATAAAATTATAAAAAGTTTAATTGATTTATTAGAAATTTATCCCTTCGAAAATATATCTATAAAGATGATTTGTGCAAATAGTAATGTCAATCGGTCAACTTTCTATGATCACTTTCAAGATAAGTTTGACTTGCTATCAAAAATCCAAAATTATCATTTGAATAAATACGAACACTTACTCAACACATTCTCTTTTAATTTTGATAATATTAAAAAAAATCCTGAAAAAGTTTATAAATTCTTCCATATTATTCTAAAATATATCTATAGAAAAAAAGCGTTTTACCACGCTATTTTTATTTCCCATCCAAATAAAGAATTAGTTATGGAATATATTGATATTACGAAACAGTATTACACGAGAATTTTAGGAGAAAATAATACAGCCATTCAAAACGTGCCTTTTTTTATAACTTATACAATGAGTGGTCAAATAGGTGTCATTTTAAATTGGTTAAGATTAGGGTGTCAAGAAAGCCCGGATGAAGTAGCAAGTGCATTACTAGCTAATACTTTAAAAGTTCAAAGATAGTTGTATTTAGCCAATGAAGAAGCCATTAATTGAGTTAACTCGATTAATGGCTTCTTCACTTTGATACTGTATTTAATTGTTTCATCGTAGCATAGTAATTAATTTAATTTCTTTTATAATTTGTCATGTTTAAATACTTTAATATTTAATAATTGTAAAATGATAAGTAAAATTGCTGTGAGACTAATAATAATGATATAAGGCATACTGTTATATTCACCTTTTAGATTAACAAGTGGTGTCACAAGGCCGCCTAATAAAGATTGTAATAATCCCAATAAACTTGATGCGCTTCCGCTTCCGGTTGTACGTTCTTCCATTGCAATTGAAAATCCTAATGTCGCGACGCCTGTAACTGGCGCCACTAAAACGATAAAACCTATAACTAATAACGCAAAATGCCAATGATTTATTAATGTTAATGACACAATCACAACGCCAAAGATTTGGATAATTGTAAATGCACGTAGTAGCACTTGTGGGTGAAAATAGTCTACTAATTTTCCAGCAATCTGACTCGCAATAATAAGTGTGATTCCCACTCCTGCAAACATCCAACTAAAGTGTAATGGCGAAACACCATATATTTTTTGAACTAAAAATGGTGATGCAGAAATGTAACTAAATAACATGATGAATGTAACGCCTTGAATGAGCATTGGTAAGACAAATCGTGGTGTTGTGAGTAGACTTTTAAAGTTACTAAAAATCACATTCACTCCACTGCTATCACGATTTTCTACCGATAAAGATTCAGGAACTTTAAACAATGAACCTAACACCATTAATACACCAAATAGCGTTAAAATGACAAAAACCATTCGCCAAACAGCAAAACTCAAAATTAAGCCCCCTAAAGCTGGCGCAATCACAGGTGCTACTCCATTAACTAGCATGAGCAGTGCTAAAAATTTAGTCAGTTCATTTCCACGATACATGTCACTAGCAATCGCTCTTGATATAACAGCTCCAGCGCCTCCAGTAAACCCTTGAATAAATCTAAGAAATACCATAATCCAAATATTTTCAACGAAGACAATACCTAAACTTGCTAAAGCAAATATAATCATTGATATAACTAGTGGTTTCTTTCGCCCAATACTATCGGATATTGGACCTACAATCAGATTACCTAACCCTAAACCTATCATAAATAAAGATAAAGTTAGTTGTGCATTAGCAGTAGTCGTATTAAAATCATTTTTTAATTCTGGTAGCCCTGGCAAAAACATATCTATAGATAAAGCACCTATAGCAGTTAAAGCACCCAATATAATAATAAATAACGGTGAATTTTTCTTTTGCTTTTGCTCTATATCCATTATATTATCCCACCTTTTTAGGTTTCATATTTTTATGTATTGATTAAAATTTAATAAGTTGGAATAAAACATGCTTCAATATTACTCTAGCTTTCGAATTTTTAAACCACTTACTGAAATTTTAAGTTTGTGTTTCGTTCATTCTCTTATAAATGACTAGAACTGAGAAAAGCTTCATTTAATCACCTTCTCAGTTCAGTCTACAAATACTTATTTAGAATGAATGTTAAAGATACAATTTCGATCGCTACTCATTCATTTATTTTGAATCAACTAATTGAATATTACCCGTATCACTATCTTCTCTTAATTCATAATTAGTGGTTTCATACTGCCCATTGCTATTTAAATGTTGCACTTTAGTATTAATCGTGTTGCCTTTTTGACTAGCACTTACAACTTGTGGATTAATAAAAGCAACTGATTGGTTTAAATTGTTTTTTATAGACTTATAGATACTCGATTTATCTTTTAAAAATGTACTCACTAAACTGAAATCATTTTGTGAAATAGCTGAATTCAAAGTGAAAGAATAATTACTAAAGAAATTACTTAGCTTTGTTTTCAAACTATTTTCTTCCGCTTCTTTTTCCTCGATATAATCACTAATCTCTTCATCATCAAACTCTAATGTAGCACTATTAATATTGCCTAAATCTCTTGCTTTGATTGTTTTTGTCTCTGCATGGAATGTTTTCCCTTTTGCCTTACCTAGTGCAGAAACTGTAACATCTTTCGTTTGAGGATAAGGTCCATATTCTCTAGAACTGCTATATTTCATTTGTTTATCATTTATTTCAACTTTTAATGAGCCTTTGTCTAAATCACTTTTTCCTTTTAATTTGACTGTTAATAACGCTTCGTTGAAATTTTCATTTACTTCAACTGTGTTACTCTTTCCATATCTAAAGTCAAATTTAAGTTGACCACTAAACTCACCATATTCTGTTTCTTTTTTAGCATCAACAGAATATATACCTGGGATATAAGTACCTAGTGAAGTCGTCTTATTCGCATCAGCAATAACTGTTTTCTTTTTTCCACCATCTTTAAATTCATATTTCGTATCCAATTTAGGTTTCACAATTGCCTTCTTTGTAGGAGCAGTGTAACTCATATTATCGAATATTAATAATCGTGTACCATTTTTACTTACACGTAAGTAGTTATTACCTGCACGCGTTTTTAAATTAATTGCCTCTTTTGAATCACTTTTATTGAGTGTTTCTACTGTAGATTTAATATCGCGCGCAAACTTCTTCATTCCAACTTCACTTCTAATATAGTCTATATATACACTTGCCTCATCAGAATCTATATGAGAATTTTTAGAGCTTAATAGCGTCGCTACTTTTTGTGAATCATTATTATCAATTGCATTAACTAAAATCTTTGTTTGCGCATTAGGTGAATTGTAATTTCTAACCAATACAAACACAATAATTAGTAAAACAATGATGAACGCAAAGATAGCCCAAGGAATAAACTTTCTTATCCTAATATTAGATGTGTTGATTTGAGGGGAGTTTATTTGATTGTCTTTATTGTCTAATTTATTTCCACAATTAGGACATTTGTTTAAGTTACTATCAATTTTCTGTCCACATTTCGGACATGTACTCATTTAGTCACCAACTTCCCCTCTACTAGAATATATTTATCGATTGATATTTTAATTTCAAATTAAGAATATGATTTCTATTATATAATAATCATTCTAGACCTTCATACTAATTTAAACTTTTGAATTAAATTTTTTTACTCTCTCATCTATTATATATAATACACTTAAAGCTTTCTCAATATCTTTACTTGATAAATCAGCTACCATATCACTAACCATATCGCTAACTATTTTATTGTTTTCTTCAGTATATTTTCTACCTTTTTCCGTTAGAGCAACATATTTTAGTCGTTGATCAATATTGTTATTTGGCTTTTGTAATGCTACGAAGCCACTATCGATTAGTTTCTTGATACGTCGACTTACTGCTGCTTTATTAACACCTTGTTTTTCAATTATTTCAGTAATTGATAATACTTGATGATGGCTTAGCAATCTTAGAACATTGGATTGCTCCATTGAAATACCATACTTGCTTTGCTGATCTTTTAATAACTTTGCAGTTAAAGTATTAGTATCATCAATGAATTGCTTCATAAATTCGATGTGGTTTCTTGAAATTATGCTCATTACTTTACTCCTTGTTAAATAGTAATCAATAGCGTTTTACATACTCTGTTAAATAATATCAATAAACAATTCTCTTGAAAACCTCATTACTTTATTAATAGTTGCTAATTGGTAAGTTGTTCGATTACATTTATATATATAAAGAAATTAGAGGTATTCCTTATGATTGCAATTATCTTAGCTCTCGTTGTGTTATTGATTGTACTAGGTGTATTATTCAACGTGAAATGGCTTCTGAATTTAAGAGTGTTTATTACAACTATTATATTATGTATGTTAATTACTGTTTTGAATCTATTAACAATGACACTCCCTACTACACTAATAATAATCATGATGATTACTATGGGTGGTTTACTAGTGAAGCACAACCATCTTTTCTCCTTACAAAAAGGTCAAACTTTTTTAAATAAAATGACGAAACTTCTCATACTAGGAGTACTTTTTACATCGATTCTTGCATATCTTAGCACTATGCCTATTCCTATAATTAATGGTGTTTTCTTGTGGCTAACTATGATTGCGATAAGTACTTGTTATGCATTATTGCTTTACATGTCTTGGTCATCAGCTTTAGGTCGTATCTCAACTCATAAGCAGTACGACTTAATTATGGTATTAGGAGCTGGAATTTTCACAGAAAAAGTTACACCAATGTTAGCCGAAAGATTAAATCGTGCACTTAGTGTATATCAACATCAAACTGACAAATGTAAAATAATTGTTAGTGGTGGTCAGGGGCCAGATGAACCCATATCTGAAGCATTAGCGATGCAGCGTTATTTAATACAACATGGGGTTCACCAATCTAGTATTATTATGGAATCTCAATCTACAAATACGTTTGAAAACTTCTATTATTCAAAAAAAGGCATACACAATCTATACTCAAATAGCCCCAATATACTTTGTGTTACGAGCCAATTTCATATCTTACGAGGAATGAAATTGGCGCATACGAACCGAATGAAAGTTGATGGTATAGGAAGTCACACTCCTTATCATTTTTTTGATGTCGCATTAGTGAGAGATTTCTTAGCACTAATGTATCAATATAAATTACTATTGACCATTTACTTTGCAGTTTTATTTTTTGCTTCTCTTTTCATTCTATTTTAAAAAATCGGGAGTGGAACAGTATGTTTTGTTCCACTCCCGCAAAATGATTATAGCTGAGAGAAGTTTGATTATTGTGTGATTTAAATGACACAACTAATTAAACTTTCTAAGCTTATTTTTTATAACTCGATTTTACCATCTTCAATTTCAATCACTCTATCCGCATATTCAAATAATCTTTTATCATGCGTAATCATAATACCAATCATATTTTTAGTTTGAACATGTGCTTTAATCATTTGCACAACAGATGTCGCTCTATCTGCATCTAAACTGGCAGTTGGCTCATCTGCTAATATGATTTTAGGTTCATTCATAAAAGCTCTCATTATAGCGACGCGTTGTTTCTCTCCTCCGGATAACAAATGCGGATAAACATCTAAACGATGACTCAGACCTATCTCATTTAATAGTCTTTGTGCTTTATCTTTAGCCTCTTTACGCTTTATACCCGCTTCTTTAGCTACAATCATTAATTGTTCTCTAACTGTTAGATAAGGAACTAAATGAGATGATTGAAAAATAAAACCTATATCATTTAGTCTTAGACTTGTTTTATCTACTTCATTTGACAATAAATGCTCACCATTATACAAAACATCTCCACTCGACGGACTTAGTAATCCACCTAAAATATTAAGAAGTGTAGATTTACCTGATCCAGATGCGCCACTTAGTATGATGAATTCACCTTGATTCACATTAAAATTAATATTCTTTAATACTTCTGTTTGTGCATCTCCATTGCCAAATGTCTTAGTAATGTGTTTGAGTTGTAATGCCATTATTCCATACCTCCAATTGCTTCTATAGGATCTACTTTTAGAACTTTTATAAAGGATAATAATGCACCGATTAACCCTACAATTAGAAATACGACTATCATTAATAACACCTGACTATAACTTAAATAAAATGGCATAGTTACAGGCATAAAGGCATTTAATATAAGTATGAGAGAAAATGCTAAAATAACACCTAACATTGTCGTTAAAATAATTTGTAGTAAAAGTGCAGTTAATAAATGTTTCGTTTTAATACCTATGGCTTTAAGAATGCCTATTTGAGGTATTTTTTGAATCGTCATTACATAGAAGAACGCACTTAAAACGATTGCTGTAATCACGAATAGACTAATAATCATTAAATTAAGTGGCATTTGTTCTGCTTGATAACTAGCAATGTTATCAGTTAATGTCTTTTCATTTACAACCTTGATGCCTTTAATTTGTTTAAGTGATTGTTTTTCATCTTTGTTGATTTTATCAACCGGATAAAATGTTGATACTTGTTTATTTAATGACTTAAACGCTTCTTTATTCATTAATATCATTGAACTATGTGCGTACATTGACTCATTCATTATGCCGCTAATTTTATAGTCTTGATTATGTCCTTTAAAAGTTACAGTATCTCCAACTTTCAAGTCATTTCCAGTCAGTTTCTCACTAATAGCTATTTCATTCTGTTTTTTTGGAAAATTACCACTTACAAGTTTTGGCGTAAGATGTTTAGGCGTATTTAGCGTGATGACATCTTGATCTTGTTGGTTTATTTTAAGTGTTTGCGTCCCCATTTGAGTTGCATTTTCATGAATGATATTCTCTATTTTGTTTTGTTGTGATTGGTTCAACTGGGAACTTTCTAACTTCGGTTCCTTATTATCTTCGACTATATAATGTTCAGCTGGCATATTATTTAAATATGATATATTTTCTCGTGCTAAGCCTTGAGCTAATCCACTAATAAATAACACCATGCTTCCTAATAGAAATATAATTAACATGATTAATGTATAACGAAATCTGTAAAATTTTATTTCTTTCCATGCTAAATTCATATTTAGTACCTCCCACTGCTATTTCAATACATAGTTTAATGACACATTGTGAACTGAATATGAACTTTAAGAAGAATTGTTTTCTGATATAGTTATTCATATAATCATTTTATGAATAATAAAGGAGTAAAACTGATGGTGAAGTGTTTAATAGTAGATGACGACTATAAGATATTACATTATGTATCTCAACATCTCGAAGCAGCTCAAATTCAAACCGTCACTCACGCAAGTGGTGAAAGTGCCATCGCATACCTTGCAAATAATAAAGTCGACATTGCAGTTGTTGATATTATGATGACTGGCATGGATGGATTTGAATTATGTCAATTGCTTAAAAATGATTATGATTTACCTGTCATAATGTTGACGGCAAGAGATGCTCTGAGTGATAAAGAACGTGCATTTGTAAGTGGGACAGACGATTACGTTACCAAGCCTTTTGAAGTAAAAGAATTGTTATTTAGAATACAAGCTGTGTTAAGACGTTACCAAATTAATTCTCAAGACATTATAAAGTTAGGAAATGTTACTTTAATTCAAGAGTATATGGAATTATCTGTCGACTCTAAAAATGTCAATTTGCCTACAAAAGAGTTTCAATTATTATTTTTATTGTGTGGTAAACCAAAACATATTTTTACAAGAGACACACTAATTGAGCGAATTTGGGGATTCGATTATGAGGGAGATGAAAGAACTATAGACGTTCACATTAAGCGATTACGTCATCGATTAAATCAATTAAAAGCCACAATTGAGATACAAACAGTTCGTGGACAAGGATACAGGGTGATTACACATGTTTAAGACGCTTTATACACGTATTGCGATTTACACGATTACAGTCATTCTTTTTAGTGCTTTAGTCAGTTTTCTTTTTGCAAACGTGTACTATCATTTCAATTTAAAAGCACATAATGACGCAAAAATTATGCGTACTTTAGAAGAGGCAAGAGCATTTCATACATCTTCAAATCAATCTGACACTCAATCATATTTTAAACATTTAGGAGATATGAACTATCAAATTATGATTGTAGATCACTCACATCATAAAACATTTTTTGGTGAACCATTCCGAAAAGACACTATTTCAGATTCAGCTATTAACCAAGTACTAAAAGGTAAAGCCTACCATGGTATTAAAAATAAACCTTTCGAACTATTTATAACTGGCTTTTTTGATAATGAAACGGATAATACTGTGGGTATCCCTTTTAATCAAAATAATCAAAAGCTTGCCGTATTCATGCGTCCTGATATAGGTGAAACATTTAGTGAGTTTCGCACTTTTCTTGCTGTTCTTTTAATATGCTTATTAAGTATATCTATCACGCTCGTTATTGCATCTACATATTCAATTATTAAACCTATAAAAATATTGAAGCAAGCAACTGAACGTTTAATGCATGGTGATTTTAATTCACCAATCTATCAAAGTCGTCATGACGAAATTGGTACGTTACAATATCGATTTGAAGCGATGCGACAATCTTTAAAACAAGTAGATGATATGCGACAACACTTTGTTCAAAATGTTTCACATGAAATCAAGACGCCATTAACACACATTCATCGTCTACTTAGTACGTTACAAAGCAATGTAAATCAAGGAGAGCGTGATCAGATTATTCATGAAATTCATGAAGAGGTTACGCATTTAAGTAATTTGACAAAAGAATTATTATTATTATCCGAACTAGATAACGCTACTCATCTAAAATTTGAAGATAATGTTCACTTTAAAGAATTAATAACTGACATCATTCGTCATGAACAATATGGGATAGATAACAAACAATTAATGTTGATGTCTGATATAGATACGGTTCATTTCCGAGGAAATAATCGTTTATTACATCAAGCATGTTCTAATCTCATTCAAAATGCAATTAAGTATTCTAATCCCAATAGCATGATTGATGTGAAATTATTTATTAACGAAGGAATTATTTATTTTACCGTTAAAAATGAAGGGCATACCATTCCAGAATCAGTGCAACCTCATCTATTCGATCGTTTTTATAAACGTAATGCTGAGGATAATAGCAATGGATTAGGATTAGCAATTACTCAATCTATCATTCATTTACATCGTGGACAAATATCAGTAACTAGTAATGAACGTGACGGAACGACGTTTACAGTGACATTGCCTGAAACTAACTAATCAATTTAGTTAGATATTATTTTACAAAGCTAACCACTTACTTCAATATATCTACCATTTAATATTGTTCTAAAAATTTTCTATACATTTGTGGTTAAATGACGTTGAGGAGGCATTAGTCAAATGAAACTACGGTTACATATATCACCCGAAGAAGATGAGAAGTATATCGCGATTCACGCACCTGAATTTGATGATGAAGTACAACAAGTTATTACAAATATTGAAGATTTGAATAGTTTAAAGCAACTCTATGGCAAACAAGATGACATGATCCATATTATAGAAATTCAAACCATCACTAGTTTTCGTACACATAAAAATCAAGTCATTGCAATTAGAGACGGCGAACAATTTAAATTGAAAGAACGATTATATGAACTTGAAGAAAAACTTCCTACTTCATTTATTCGAATTTCTAAATCTGAAATTGTAAATATTAATAAGAT
The DNA here is from genome assembly GCF_001808125.1 of Staphylococcus sp. HMSC14D10. Taxonomy (NCBI): domain Bacteria; kingdom Bacillati; phylum Bacillota; class Bacilli; order Caryophanales; family Staphylococcaceae; genus Staphylococcus; species Staphylococcus sp. HMSC14D10. The sequence continues at coordinate 97,113 of NZ_KV792266.1, forward strand.
TAAAAAATTGCAATTAGAACCTAATGGTTTGATTAGAATTTATTTGCAACATATTGATTATACCTACTCCTCTAGAAGATATTTAAAATCCATAAAGGAGAGACTTTCATTATGAGAAAATTATATCAATTTGTTAGTATTTCTTTAGTGATAGGTTTAGCACTTTCTATCATTTTTAGTTATATCAATGCTGGAGGTGAATATTATCCAATTTCACCAGTTACAACACTAGGTAAGTTATATTATTCACACTTGTCTGAACCATTAGTAATGCTCATCGCCATTTGTTTGTGGCTTTTAATTGGTGCATTATTTTACTTAGCAAACTTTTTCTTTACGCACACAGATTGGAGTATCACACGTAGCACATTAATGCATTTTATATTGAGTTATATTGGATTATTACCAATTGGTATTTTATCCGGATGGTTTTCGATAAGTGTTTCAAATATATTTATTTTTACATTCTATTTCATCATTATCTACATCACTATTTGGATTATAGAGTTTTTAAAAAGTAGAAAATATGTTTCTGAAATCAATAACCAATTAAATAAAAAATAATTACTAATGGAAAAGCTCCTTATAAAGTAAACACTTAAAGTGCAAACTTTATAAGGAGCTTAATGTTATTTTATATTGAAATGATACTTATTTTACATTTAAATATTTTTGAATTTCTTTATTAACAGCGCGATAGACGTCCTCATGCTCTGTTAATTTAAGTCCGAAAGAAGGTACCATTTCTTTAATTTTTGGAATCCAATTTTTAAATTCATTACCATAACAACGTTGTAATAAATCTAACATAATATCTACTGCAGTTGATGCACCAGGTGAAGCACCTAATAATGCTGCAAGAGAACCATCATCAGATGTAATTACCTCAGTACCAAACTGTAAGTTACCTTTACTATCTTCAGTATCTTTAATCACTTGTACACGTTGACCTGCAACAATAACTTCCCAATCTTCGTCTTTTGCATTAGGCACAAATACACGTAAATCATTCATACGATCTTCATGTTTTAACATAAGTTGTGATACGAGATATTTAGTTAAATCTATTTCTTTAACACCTGCTGATAGCATTGTTAATAAATTATTAGGTTTAACTGAACGTATTAAGTCTAAATTTGAACCTGTTTTTAAGAATTTAGGTGAAAAGCCTGCAAATGGACCAAATAATAAAGCACGTTCCCCATTTACAAACCGTGTATCTAAATGAGGTACCGACATTGGTGGTGCACCTACACTTGCCTTACCGTAAACTTTAGCATGATGTTTTTCGATAACGTCTTTATTAGTACAACGTAAGAACAGACCACTTACTGGGAAACCACCGATATGTTTTGATTGCTTGATACCTGTTTTTTGGAGTAACGGTAAACTTGCACCGCCGGCCCCAATAAATACAAATTCTGATTCATACGTATGACTTTGTCCAGAATTAAGATCTTTAACAGTCACTTTCCAGTTTCCATTATCCAGTTTCTCAATATTTTCAACTTCTTGTTTATAAGAGACTTCTACATTTCTTTCTTTTAAATTAGAGATGAGTTTTTTTGTTAATGCACCAAAGTTTACATCTGTCCCACTTTCATCACGAGATAATGCAATTGGAACATGTGATGTTCTTCCTTCAACCATTAAAGGTACCCATTCTTTAATTTTTTCACGATCTTCAGTAATATCCATTTTTTCAAATAGTATATTTTCTTTTAATGCTGCTACTCTGTTTTTAAGGAATTTTACATTGAAGATACCTTTTACGAAACTCATATGTGGCACTGATTGAATGAAGTTAGATGGATTTTCTAATTGTCCAGTTCTTACTAAATGTGCCCAAAATTGCTTAGATACTTGGAATTGTTCATTGATTTTAATTGCTTTTGTAATATCAACAGAGCCTTCTTTGCCTTCTTTAGTATAATTCAATTCACAAAGTGCAGAATGACCTGTGCCAGCATTATTCCAAACATTTGAACTTTCTTCACCAGATTGTTCTAATTTTTCAAATATTTTAATTTCTTTGTCTGGAGATAATTCTTTTAATAACGTACCGAGTGTTGCGCTCATTATACCGCCACCTATTAAGATGACATCTGTTTTGCTATGTTCTGAACTCATAACAATACAGTCCCCCTTTTTTTTCACATCTTTAGTCGATAGGAAATTGATCTTGGCTTAATAAATTAAAACGCTTTCTTTATTTATTAAAATTTTTAATATTAACTTTACGCAGAACGTAAATCGACTTTTTTAATAACTAGTTTAATTATATACATAATCGTTCTATGAAAAAAGTGTTAACATAAAGTTTTCATCTTTTATCTAGAATAAAGGATAGACATCTAATATCTTAGTTAGCATTGGCTATTACTATTAGACACATCTCAGAAATGCTATAATTTTCTATTATGAATTATTTGAGGTGTAACTATGAAATCATTCACATTTTTCATGCATAATATTTATGCATTAGGTGGAACAGTTAAAGCAGTTTCTGAATTAGCTAATACACTTGCCGACAAAGGACATCACATAGAAATTATTTCTGTGTTTCGAGCTCAAGACGAGCCTTACTTTGAAATAAATGACAAAATAAAAATAAAGACATTAGTAGACTACCGTTTAAAACCTCAGAACACTAAAGCAATAATGATGAATCGTTTAAATAAATATACTTCACTATTGAAACCAAAAGAAATAAATCAGTTTGAACCCGGGTTAAATCAATTTTCCAAATATGTAGAACATAAAATGATTAAAGCAATTAAAAAAGTAGATACAGATGTACTCGTAGGTACTAGAGCGAGCTTTAATATTTTAATTTCAAAGTATCATTCAAACGATGTCATAACTGTGGGAATGGAACATATGAACCTACATGCTCATCCGGAAAATTATCAACAAGATATACTCACTGCCTATCGCAACATAGATTTAGTCACAACGCTAACTCAACAAGATCAATTGAATTACGAGCAACAAATCGACACACCTGTTTATACAATTCCAAATATCATCAATCCAGTAAAATATGCTACTAAGAAAGAAAATATCATTATTAGTGCGGGTAGATTAGAATTTGAAAAAGGGTTTGATATTTTAATAGAAAGTGTTCGCCGTATTCAAAATGACCTTAAGCGATTGAATTTTAAAGTAGAAATATACGGTGATGGTCAAGAGCGTGGACATTTGCAACAATTGATTGATCAGCATCAATTAAATGATTTAATTACTATCTATCCTGCAACTCAACAACTTAATACCAAATTATCTAACAGTAAAATTACTGTGGTTCCGTCGAGAAATGAAGGCTTTGGTATGGTTTTATTAGAAGCTATGGCTCAAGATAATATTGTTATCAGCTTTAAAAATATACTTGGACCTGCTAGCATTATTAATCATAATTCCAATGGCTATTTAGCCAATTATGGTGATGCAGGTTCATTAGCAAAATATATAGACATCGCTATGAATCACGTCGATGAAGCTAGTCAGATGATCAATGAAGGACATGTTACTTTGAAACAATATACGCCTAACACGGTTTATGAAAAATTTATGACCGCAATTAATAACGTTTAATTCTACTTATAATTATGTTTATTTATGGGGACTGCTATGAATATTGAAAAAGCCCGTAAACGAATTTTTACAATTCATTTACGGGCAATTTTTGAAATAATTATGTCTTAGAATAATATTGTATATTAATTACAGAATTAGAGATAAGATAAATGTCCAAATACAGATGAAGATTAGTAATCCAACACTGTAACGTAATGTCATTTTAAGTAATTCTGATTCTTTACCTACTTCTTTAACAGCAGCAGTCGCAATTGCTATTGATTGAGGTGAAATTAATTTCGCTGCTACACCACCCACTGTATTTGAAGCTACTAGTAATGAACCACTTGTTCCAATTTGTTGTGCAACTGAAGCTTGAATTGGTGCGAATAATGAGTTGTTATTAACAACTGATCCTGTCATAAATACGCCTATCCAACCTAAGATTGGTGATAACACTGGGAACACGTTTCCAGCTTTAGCAATACCTTGACCCATTGCTGCACTTAAACCACCATATGTAGTGATTTTTGAGATTGCTAAGATGAAACAAATTGTTAAAACTGGTAACCATAGTTCTTTAAAAGTTACACCGAATAAACGTCCTGCATCTCCGAAACTTACTTTCTTAGCCATTAATATTGTAATAATAATTGTAATTAAAATCGCAGTACCAGTTTGACCAATAAAATTGAAACTTAACATAATTGGTTTATGAGCGACTTCACTGAAAGTACCTGGTAAATTAAAGTTAAGCACTAATGAAGATAATTTACCATTTGGTAAGAATAAGTTCTTAAAGAATGGTGCGCTCCAAATCATAACTACAACTGTTAATATAACAAATGGACTCCATGCATAGATAATTTCTTTTGCATTGTGATGTTTCACCGGTTCAGGTTCCACATCTTTTTGTACTCTGAAAATATGTTTTGGTTGGAATTTTCTAGAGAATAAAGCTAAAGCTCCCATAGTTACTAATGGTGGGATAATATCAGCTAATTCAGGTCCGTTAAATACTGTTAGTAAACCTTGTAATACTGTATACGTAACAGATACAACTAAGATAGCAGGTAATGTTTCTTTTACACCTTTTAAACCATCAATGATAAAGATAAGTAAAAATGGTATAAAGAAGTTAATAATTGCTAATGTTAATGTAGATGTTTGAGATACACCCATTGCGTGAACGGCACCTGGTAAGTGTAGTGTATCTACAACACCTACTGGAATTCCTATAGCACCAAAAGCACCTGAAGCAGCATTTGCTACTAAACATAACATTGCAGCTTGTAAAGGTCTAAAACCTAATTGAGCAAGTAATAACGCACAAATTGCAATCGGTACACCAAAACCAGCTGCACCTTCTAAAAATGCATTAAATGAGAAACCAATGAGTAATAATTGTATACGTTGGTCTTGTGAAATACTTGTAATACTGTCTTGAATCGTATTAAATTGACCAGATTCTTGAGTGATTTTATAAAGTAATACTGCCATCATGACAATATAACCAATCGGAATAATACCTTGATAGAATCCTTCTACAACACCACCTGTTGCAATGCCAAGTGGTAATTTGAAGAACGGGATAGCAATAAGTAATGTAACAACTAACGTTGTGATAGCTGCATAGATACCTTTCATTTTAAAAACGGTTAAGCATAATAAGAATAGAATAATAGGTACTGCGGCTATTAAACTAGATAATACCAAATTATCAAATGGATTAAATGTTTGAACTAACATAATTCTGACTCTTCTTTCCTTTAGTTTGTATTAATGATCACTCTAGCGATATTGACAATTGAAGTTTGACTATACTTCTAATTGTTATATTGTTTATTAGTTTGTCGACAAGTTAATAATGCTAGATTTCACAAATTTATATCTTGTGAACTTTTTCACAATAAAAATATACCATCTTTCTACTTAAATGACAATACTATATAGTACTTTTTATAAAATTTTTGTTAAATTTTCAACAAAATAAAATCCCACTATTTTTCAACGAAAATTTCCAAACATTTCAATTATATAATGATGTAATTTTTGTAAATATGAATTTTTTTTAGTCACATGGTAAAATATATTTAAGAAATTTAAGAGTTAAAGGACAATGTATGATGATTAAACAAATAAATATTTCTAACATGCGCCATCTTGCATTACAATTAAACAAAGCCAAATCAGCTGGTTTTTCACATTTCATTCCTTATTCAAATGATATTAAAATCAATCATGATATGTTGGAAGCTATAGACTTAACACATAATTCAATAGCAGTAGATTATACTTTAAATGGTTTATATTTAAATGACTGTCGTTATTTTGGTGAAGATACATTAACATTTTTATCATGGATGAAAAATATTAACCACTATCCTAATATTATTTTCAATATTGAACGTGCTTTATTACATTTATCTAAGTATAACATTAAATCTATTATGGATTTAGCCGTCATTTCTGTTTTAAAAGACGAAATTGATATAGACAATCACGTCGTTTTTAATTTCATCAATGAATGTCGAACTAGCCATGCTTTCTGGGCATCATTAGATACTTTTGATATTAAAAAAATAAATCATTTTGATTTGAACAAATTGGCATACATTCATGGTCACTCTATACCTTACAGTAAATTCAAATATCCTGGTAAAGAAGAAGAAATGCGATTTGTGGATAGTTGGCTTGTTACAACTAAGTTTAAATTACCAAAATGGCTATATAACAAAATGCAAAATCATGCATTAAAAAAACATCGTAATCTAAGCTATGTATATGATAAAGATTCTTCAAAAGTAAAAAACCATGTTGTTTTTTTAGGTTTTGATTATGGTTATAGAGGCAATTCTAAGTATTTATTTAATTATTTTGTGAAGAGAAATCCTACCACGGAAGCTTATTTCATTACTAACGATAGACGTGGACCATACTTTTTACCTACTGATGCTGAAAATAATAAAGAACTTATTGAAACAGCAAAAATTGTAGTCATTGAAAGTTATATTCCTGATGAATTCAAACCAAATGGTACTGTTATTCAATTGTGGCATGGAACCCCAATTAAAAAATTATTCTTAGATAGTAAAGAACCAGATCAAAATAAAAATATTTATAATTACAAAGCACGAAAGTATAATAAATGGCTCAAACAAGATTATCTTTTAACAGATTCTGAATCAGCTGAGGGATTATTTGAAACAGCCTTCCCTACTCAACATACTCAAATGATACCTTATGGTTATCCAAGAATTAGCTATTTACTACATTATCAGAATGATAAAAATCATCAGAAGAAAATTAAAGATGCATTAAATGTTGATCGAACAAAGCCAATTTTATTGTATGCACCAACATGGCATGCGACAAAAGATTCAACTGAATTGATGTCGATTTCACCAGAATTATTAGAAGAATATCACGTCATTTTTAAAGGTCACATAGAGGATGACATGACACTTCCAGAAGGTGCAATTGAAGCACCAAATCATATTGAAACCCAAGATTTATTATTAATATCTGATGTCGTAATTACTGATTATTCTTCAATTATCTTTGATGCTTTAACTATTGGCAAAAAAATATGTCTCTATACACCAAATCATTCATCATATCAGCAAGAGCGTGGTGTTTATGATGATGTTATGGAAAGTTTATCTAAAGTTTGGTATACAGATGAAGATTTATTACACAATAACTTAATCCATCATACATTAACTGATATTTCAAATCATCAACTCGTGAACCGTAATAACACCTCACTAAAAAGACTAACTCAACTTATGCGAGATATTATCAATAATAAATGAACAATATATAGCCTGGGACATAATTCAATGCCTCAGGCTACATATATATTGGCAGTAGTTGACTAAATTAAAAGCGCACTTGTAACAAGCTTTTTTAATTCTAGTCAACCTTACCAAGGGATGGGGCCCCGAACCCCAACTCCCCTATTTTATTAGACCAAGCTTTATTCGTTCTATAGCTAAACTTCTCTTTCCATTATTAAATCTATATCGACTACTTCACCTGTTATAAATTCATGCTGTCCAGTGACTTCAAAGCCGTGTTTCCTATAGAATGATAATGCTTGTTGATTATGTTCCCATACACCTAACCAAACTTTATTTTTATTTAGTTCTTTCGCTTTATCAAGAGCCAATTGAATAAACTTTTGTCCTCTTCCTCCACCTTGATAAGTCTTGTAGAAATAAATTCTTTGAATCTCCAAATAATCTTCACCTTTAGGCTCAGTTTGAGCATTACCGACATTAAGTTTTAAATACCCTGCAATTTGATCATTCACCTTGTAAAAATAATGAAATGAATTAGGATTATTTAATTCATTTAACAACACTTTTTCATTATAGGTTTCTTTGAAAAATTGATTAAAATCATCATCTGAATATTCTCCTTCAAACGTGTCATAAAACGTTGTCTCAGAAATTTGTCGTAAATCACTCACATCCATATTTTCAATCATTGTTATATATTCACTCATCATTCCTACCTCCTAAAATACCGCTCATTATCCATTTTTTTTTGTAACTTATTCCCTATTTACATGCCCTATGCATTAAATTCGTTTTATTTATGAACAGAGCAAATTTCTATTGATAATATTTATCAATAAGTATAAAGTATAGATGATATTATTAACAATAATGAGTGAGGTTATCAATATGTTTGTATTAGGAATTACAGGACCGACAAGTTTAGTCGTTATTAGCATAATTGCATTAATTATTTTTGGACCTAAAAAATTACCACAATTTGGTCGAGCAATTGGTAGTACTTTGAAAGAATTTAAATCTGCAGCAGAAAATATAGATACAGATGAAAGTCATGATACTCCCAGTAAAGAGTCAAAACAACAACGAGAACACATTAAATAGTAATACACTTCTAGGACACTTTGATGAACTACGATCGCGTCTCGTCAAAGTGTTCATCGCTTTTATTGTTGCAACGATAATCGTATATGTATCATCACATTGGTGGATGAAACCATTTATACACTATATTAAACGTGCACATGTAACACTACATGCATTTTCATTTACTGAAATGATTCAGATTTACATTATGATTATCTTCTTTGTAGCGTTGTGTTTAATTATACCTATTATGTTTTACCAATTATGGGCTTTTATTGCACCTGGCCTCCATGTTAATGAACGGGGATTTATTATTAAATATAGCTTATGGTGTGCACTGTTATTTATAATTGGAGTAGCATTTGCGTTTTTTATAGGATTTCCATTAATTATAAATTTCTCTTTAACATTATCTGAAGTTTTAAGTATTGAGCCTGTTATTGGTTTTAAAGCCTATTTGCATGAGTTAATACGATGGTTGCTAATTTTTGGTGTTCTTTTTCAACTCCCAACATTATTTATGGGTCTAGCTAAATTTGACTTAATCAATGTTAATGAACTAAAACACTATCGTAAGTATATTTATTTTGGTTGTTTTGTAGTGGCGAGTATTATTGCCCCACCAGATATTACTTTGAATTTATTATTAACATTGCCTTTGATTATTTTATTTGAATTCAGTATGTTTATCGCAAGAATTTCACAACGATCATAATAACTAATAAACCTCGAGTACTTGTTATCCTCACAAGTCTCGAGGTTTTATTTTACTATTCATGATAATTAGTTTGGATTAGTATTCTTTTGTTTGTTTTGGCGATTTTTTAAAATGAAGAACACAATGAACACTATATATATTAATTGAGCTACTATTGACTCAATATTAGGATAAAATCCTATAAAACCAATTGTAGGTAAACCTTCAATACCATGTTGTGGAAGTGTGCCTAACAATTGTAGTTTTTGAACACTTACACCAAGCATTTTGAATGCCATAATAAAAATTAAAATTGAAAGTACTCTAAAGATGTAATAAATTGGAATAAGTTTCACTATAAATCTAAATAATAATGCGAAGATAATTAAAATTACAATCGCTAAAGCAATACCAATGACGAAGTCCATTGTTGTAATACTGCCTATCATACCCATGTAGAAAATAATCACTTCTACACCTTCACGTAAAACAGAAATCAATCCAATTGTACCTAACAATACTAGATTACCGTTACTAATAGCGTTTTGATACATATTTTGAATCATATCATTCCAACGTTTTGCACTTGATCGTCTATGCATCCAAATACCAACGATATACATTAGAACCACTGCAATTATTCCTAGTGTTGCTTCCATTCCCTCTCGTAGTAATCCATTATTGCCTAGCGTTTGTATGAATACAACTGCTAACGTAATACTTAGTATTAAGCCTAATATTGAACCACCGATAACACTAGCTGTACCTTTATTATCTTTAACATTACGTGTCATTGTAGTTAATGTCATAATGACCAACAATACCTCTAAACCTTCACGTAAAAAGATAATCATAACATCTACAAATGTATAACCGTCTTGACCAACAGTGTCTTTGATATCATTGTTAATGTCTTTTAATCCGTCTTTAACGCGATCTTTGTTACTCTGGTCTAGAATACTTTGATAATACGGTATTTTATCTTCAATTGTAGTATATAATGAACCGTTTTTTGTTTGAATTTTCCCTTCAACATATGGCCAAATTTGAACAAATTTAGATAATGCCGCATCAGTTTGATCTAAATTATTATCTTCTATCCCTTTAATCGCTTTATTTAACTCATCATTTAGTTGCGTTACTTTATATTTATCATTATCCGAGCTGGATTGTTTTTGATCGACCGTATCAATACTTGATTTGAAGGTTGTCCAGGCATTGTCAACTTTCTTAGTATCTAAAGGTTCTTTTTGGATAGCAACACGTAGTTGCATTAAGTTCACTTCAATTTGTCCATATTCACCTTCATCATAATTTCTTATGGCTGTTTCATGAGTCGTCCAAATTTGATTTAAACTATTGTTAATAGATTGTAGCTCTGACTCATTTTTACTTTTGATTGCTTTTTTAATAGGATCATCTTTTGCAGCAACTTGTTGCTTCAATGTTTTAATTTCACCACTGATATCTTTGGTAGAAACTGCATCTTCATAAGCGATTAATGATTTAGTTAATTGTGATAATTTATCAGCTTTAGCATTCATTGAAGAGGCTTTATCTACCGCTTCAAGTTTTGACTTTACGTCTTTACCTTCTTTGTTATCTTTAATATGTAAAGATTTTACTTTTTCTTTAATATCAGCAAGTGCACTTTGTTTTTCTTTATTACTTTTATCTTTATCTTCTATAGTTGATTTTGCATCAGTTATCGCTACATACACATCACTTATTTTGCTATCATCTGCAGCATTTACTTGATGTGCTGAGACAATTCTAATAACCGTGAGAATAAGGACTAGCGCAACGACTAATTTAGTTAAATAAGGTTTCACCGATATAGCCTCCCTTTTTTACACCTGGTAACACAAGGAAGGATGCAGAACCTCGATGCGTAATATATTCATTTAACTTATCACTGTGTCCTAAATTGTTTTGAATATCGATAAATTGTTGAGTTGATTTTTGGAAACAAATAAACATTAATCCTGTTTCCAACGCCCCCGTTTTGGCATTTGTTCCATCATTATAATTATATGCACGTCGTTTGATTGATGTTTTCACTTCATGTGCTAGACGCGCATGCGCATTTGGATCGATAACATATTGACCACTACTATCTTTAGCGTCTAAATCTATATTGTCGAATTCTTTTTTACCGGTTAATGGTGCTCCGGATGCTCGTTTACGTCCGAAAGTAGCTTCTTGCTCTTCTAATGATGTACGGTCCCATGTTTCTATATGAATTTGAATGCGTCGAATAATGCAATACGTTCCATTTTTAGCCCAACCGTCGTCAATGAAGACATACTTTTTAAGCTCGTTATTTTTGCGAGGATTAACTGTACCATCTTTAAATGCCATTAAATTTCTAGGCGTTTCTTCTAGTTTGCCAGAGACAAAACCATTTTGTGACCATTTCATTTTAACAACATCTCTAAATGATCGAATTAAGTTGTGAATCGCATGGAATGTTACTTGTGGATCATTTGAACACGCTTGAATCATGATATCTCCATCACTGTATTCATCATCTAATTGGTCATTAGGAAAATGTGGTAAATCTTTAAATCCAGATGGGATTTTTGATGACATACCAATCTTTTTCAAAAATGATTTACTAATACCGTATGTCAATGTTAATTTACTAGCACCTAATCCAATTGATTCTCCAGTATCAACAGGGGGTAATAATACATTTTGACTATCTTTTTCAGCAGGTGCACCATCAGTCATATTGACTGACATTTGCGTCCACTTCTTAAACATGTCTTTAATCGCTTGTTTATCTTTAGTCTTTAACTCTAATGCAACGAAGTTACAATTTTTTTGTGTCGGTGTTGTAATACCTGCTTGTACACGTCCATAAAATTCAAATGCATCTTTATCTTCATTCTCAGGTGTATCGAACATCGATTTAAATGAAAAAATACTGCCTGCGCCACTAGCACCGATAACCACACCAGCGCCACCTATTCCTAACATTTTTAGAAAAGAGCGACGAGATACTTGGTCACTTTGATTATGATCTACTTTACTCATTCTGTAACCACAGCCATTTTACTTAGTGGTTCACCAAGTGAATTTACAGCATCTGATAGAGCTTTTCTATCTTCTTTAGTAACTGCACTATAATCTTTGAAGCCGTCACCGTCTTTATACTTGTCTAATAGTTGGTTAACTTTATCAAAGTTCTTTTGAATATCAGCACTTAATTTTTTATCTTTTTTATTTAACTCAGGTTTAAACAATTCGTAGATTTTTTGTGCACCTTCGATATTAGCTTTAAAATCGTATAAGTCTGTATGTGAGTAAATCTCTTCTTCACCTGTAATTTTTGAAGTTGAAACTTCATTTAATAAATCAACTGATCCTTGTAACATTAATTTAGGAGTAATATCTAAAGTATCTGCTTTCGCATCTAATTCTTTAGCATCTTTTAATAATTGATCAGCATCTTTTTTAGTTGTTTCATCTATTTTATTATCTTGATAAAGTGATTTCTCAATCTTATGATAACCTGTCCATTGATCTTCTTTTTTCTCTTCTTTCATATCTGCTAAACGAGCATCAATCTTAGGATCTAAATCACCAAAAGCTTCCGCAACAGGTTCTGATCTTTCATAATACATACGTACTTTAGGATATAATTCTTTCGCTTTATCCATATCATCTGCTTTTATAGCTGCAACAAATTTTTCAGTTCCATCCAAAAATTTATCAAGTTGACCATCTGTATACTTCTCATATTCTTTAGTTGCTTTTTGTAAAGCTACTTTGTTATCCCCTTTACTACTCTGCGATTGCTTATCTTTATTACTATTATCGTCACTATGACTATTGTTGCCACAAGCCGCTAAAAATAAAGAAGATGCTAATAAAATAGTTGGTAATTTTTTCATTATGTATTCACCTCAATATAGTTTAGAAGATTATCATTTGAAGATGAATCGTGTAATTATGTATACATCATATTTAACACCAACTTAATATCGTTGTTATGTCGTCTTTTATATTCATATAAACACTTTTATTTTTTCAATTGATAATCATTATCAAATTTATTATAGGTTTAGCCCAATAAAGTGTCAATAACAATTCAAATACATTTTTAAATAAAAATTTTTTTATTTTTTGAAGCCAAGAGACTTTTAATTTACCTTATATTTATAAGGCTTTAAAGCATACAATTGGTTTATTAAGGGTATAAAATAAGCACTAATACAATATATAAAGGAGTCACATAATATGAGTAATCAATTTAAAGCTTTTTTAGTGGATAAAAACAACGATGGAAGCGTTAATAGTGACTTTACTCAGTTAACAACTGATGATTTACCTGAAGGTGAAGTCTTAATCAAAGTTCATTATTCAGGTATTAATTATAAAGACGCATTAGCTACAACGGATAATAATCAAATCCTTAAATCTTATCCTATGGTTCCTGGTATAGATTTAGCTGGTACCGTTGTTGAATCAGAAGATCCAACAATTAATGAAGGTGAAGAAGTCATTGTAACAAGCTATGATATGGGTGTAAGTCATTATGGAGGATTTAGTGAATACGCACGTGTAAATTCCGATTGGGTAGTTAAATTGCCTGATAATATGACTTTAGAAGAAGCTATGATTTATGGTACAGCAGGCTATACTGCCGGTTTAGCTATTGAAAAATTGGAAAAAGCTGGTTTCATGACACTGGAGGGCGGCAAAGTACTTGTACGTGGCGCATCTGGTGGTGTAGGCGCATTGGCAGTGCTTATGCTTTCTAATTTAGGATATAAAGTAGTTGCTAGTACAGGAAACAAACATGCGGGTGACAAACTAGAAGCTTTAGGGGCGAATGAAATTATTGATCGTATTACAGATAATGATGAAAAGCCATTAGGTTCAAGAACTTGGCAAGCTGCCATTGACCCTATTGGAGGAAATGGAACACCTTTTGTCACTAATCGTATAGATAATAATGGTGGTGTCGCACTAATTGGCTTAACAGGTGGTGTTTCTTTTGATACAACTGTCTATCCATTTATTTTAAGAGGCGTAAGTCTAGTTGGTATAGATTCTGTATTCACACCAATGAAATTACGTGAACGTGTTTGGAGACGTTTAGCAACTGACTTAAAATCTGACAAACTTCATGATATTAAAAAAGTCATTTCATTTTCAGAATTACCAGATGCGATCTCAACTGTTTTAAACCACGATAATTTCGGTCGTATTATTATTGATTTTGATGCATAGTTAAATCGAAAAAAACACTAGGACAATCCAGTCTCAATATCATAGAATGAAACAATATAAAAACATGTTTTTCTATGATTTCGATTTGTCCTAGTGGTTTTTTTAATTAAAACACGATATACATGCCACCTGATTTTGGCTCAGTAGTCTTGAATCCAAATTTTTCGTATAGTTTGTCAGCTGGATAGTCTGCTATCAAACTAACATAAGTTCCCTTTTCAGCTACGGAATTAATATATGCCATTATTTTTTTCAAAATAAGCCTACCATAGCCTTGTCCTTGATAATCTGGATCAACGGCTATATCTACAATTTGAAATGTCGTTCCACCATCACCTATAACTCTGCCCATTCCAATCAATTGTTGATTTTCATAAATCGTAATATTGAAACAGCCATTTGGTAAACCGTTTCGAGCTGCAGTTTCTGATTTAGGGCTCATTCCTGCTTTAACTCTTAAGTCACAATACGCTTGAGCCTCTGGTGGCTCATTAGAATATCTAATCATTATTTTCTATCCCCTTAATATAATCTCATAAATATTGATTAATAACTTTTTTATTTGATTCTTTGAATACATCATTGTGACTTGAAACATATCCTTCTTTGTATGCATCAGGGTCAATGTAAGTTTTAGCTAAGTTTGCTGCATTTCCAGCATCACTAAACGCGCTAGCAATGAGGTGTACTTTAGCATCATGATGTACGATATCCCCACAAGCAAAGATGCCAGGAATATTTGTTGACGTGTTGCCAAAGCCTTTAACACGATATTCATCGTATAAATCAAGTTTAGATGTACAGTCTTTAAGTAGTGGATTCTCATGATCAAAACCATGACTAACAATAACATCATCAAACGCTTGTGTCGTAACTTCTCCAGTCTCAATATTTTCAAGTTTTACTTCTTTAATACATTTACATTTATTGTCACCTATTAACTCTTTAATTTGTGTTTTAGGCAACAGGTTCACATTTAACGCTTTAAGTACACTTATCATTGCTTCATAGCCTTTAATGTCTGATTTTCTATAAACAAGTGTAATCGAATTTGCAATATTAGCTAAATCTCTTGCCCAATCTAAAGCAGTGTTACCCCCACCAGAAATTAGAATATCTTTTCCCTTAAATTTTGAGAAAGATTGCACAACATAATGTAAATTTGTTAAACGATAACGCTCTGCATCTTTAATTTGAAGAGGCTTAGGATTAATAATCCCTCCGCCGACAGCAAATATTACAGCTTTTGAGTCATAAATTTTTCCGCTATCTGTTTCTACTTCAAAGTGTCTTTCTTCTATTTTGCGTATATCTGTTACACGTTCGTTCAAATTAACTTTAGGGTTAAAATGTAAGCCTTGGTTAATCATATCTTTAATGATTTCATTGCAAGGTTTAGGCGCTACACCACCAATATCCCAAATAATCTTTTCTGGATAGATTTGCATCTTTCCACCTAATTTATCTTGTACGTCAATGATTCGCACAGACATTCCTCGTAAACCAGCATAGAAACTCGCAAATAATCCAGCAGGTCCACCACCAATAATAGTTACATCTTGCATTGTAAATCCTCCCAAGATTATGTCCCGTTTCGAATGATAATTATTATCATTGTTTTGCCTTAATTATACTATATGTGCATATATTATTGAAGAAAATCATATTTTAATTGCAATTCTACTTTTATTAGCTAAAAAAAGACTTTTCATCAATAACACGATTGTGCTATTAAAAATGAAAAGTCTCACTTCAAATCAATTAATCTCTTGGTTCTTTGAGTGCTGCTTGTCGAATTAAGAAAAATAACAATAATAATCCTGCTAGCATTCCTGTATGACCAATACCTGCAAATCCAGCAAATGCTTCTGGAGAAAAACTTTTTCCTAATACTTGGAACGTTCCTTTCGTTACCATCATACCAATGGTTGCTATAACACTAATGTTATAAACGATGAAGAACCAGTTAAATAAATAGTAACTACTTAATTTAAATACTTTTTCTAATGGTATCAGTATTAAAAACATAAACATACCTAAAATAAGTGTATGCGTATGTACAATAGATAATTGTGTATCACCCGTAAAATGATGTGCTTTTGTCAATTCTCTATAATAGAATCCGCTGAAAAGTCCCAAGATCATATAGACCAAAAATGCATATAGTAATCGTCGCATAAACAATGCCTCCCTCACATTATTATTATAATTTATTATCATCAACTTTACAGTGACAATATTTGTAATATTGAGTCACTTGTTAATAAATAGAATTATGAGAGTGAGGTACTTTAACTGAGTCAAACTTAATATACAATTCAACTCAGTTAAATAAGTTATGCCTATTTACAAAGAGACTTGGTCCTAGCCTCACTCGTAATATTATTTATTTCTTGAATGTTTAAATAATGCGACTAATGATAATATAATTGCGATGATTGACACGATCCATAAAGCAATTGAACCGCTTGAAGAAGTTTGTTCACTAGCAGTATCTTTTGATTTTTCATCTTTTACATCTACTGCATTAGCATTCTTTTTAACTTCTAACGTAGGCGCTGGGTGTTCACTATTTTCTTTTCCAGTCCATTTAACTTTATCATCGTTATCATAGGTTTGAATTGCTTTAAATGCATACTTGCCTTCATCTTTAGGGCTGGCTACAACAATTGGAAAATCCATAAATTCATCTGGCCCAATACCTTTACCTTTAGCAGTCCAAATAATTTTAGTAATGTTACCTTTTTTATCTTTATCTAATTTATACTTATAGCCCTCTACTGGTTGTATATTAACAACTTGAACTTCTTTTGGAACTTCTAATTCTACTTTTTCAGTATGATCTTTTTGTTCTACAGGAACTCTAACATCTACTTTTTCATAAGATTCTGGGTCAACTGCTTTTGGGTTTAAAGTAACATGCGCATCTGCTACTTTAAAGAAACCTAATGTAAAAAAGAGTATGAAACTTGTAGCTAATAATTTTTTTATCATCTTTTTTCTCCTTCTATGGAATACTGATTTGGCTCATAATTACTCCGACTAAAATAAGTAATATACCAATTAAAACTTCTATAATTAATGAAGATTTATTTACTCTATTACGTTTATTGAGTGCACGTGTTGTTTGCAATAATCCCAATAACATCATTATTAAAGTACCAAAAACTTTAAATAATAAGAATACCGTCCAAGTTTGCATATTTGTCCAAATTGACAAAATCTTCGTTTGATCAATAGACATTAATACACCTGAAATAATGATTATTGCTACCGCAGCAGCATTAACTTTAAATAATATTTCTCGCAATAAATCTACGGCATCTTTTTTACGTGTAAATACTGAAATCAATAAATAGCTTAATGCACCTAACCATAAACTAGTACCTATTAAATGTAGTGTTCTTAGTATGATAGACCATAATGGTACGCTTTGTGACCATGCATGTCCTGACATACTTATAGCTAGAATCATTGCAATAGATACAATCCAGTACCATGATTTCTCCATGTTTCTTAAGACGAATAAACCACTTAAAACAATTAAAGCAATGGCACTTAATATGTAAGGGAATTGTGTTATTGCACTAGGCTCAAGGGATAATATTGCATCTAATACATCCGAAGACAATGTCATCAAATAAAGTACAAGTGACATCAAGTATGCCATCATCATTATTAAAGACACTGCAACATGTCTAGGAAATACATCGAATGTAGATAGGTTATTACGTCGTGCAATACCATTTAACCAATATAGACCTACAAGAATAATCGTTGCACCTTCAGCTATGTATCTGAATAATCCAAACCAGAAATTAGGTGTTTCGTAAAATGCTGGAGATGTATCAACTCCGTTAGCTGTCTTCTTACCTACTGAGAACTCAAAACGATCACTAATCTCATGACCGTCAGCAGATACTGTATGCCATTCTAATTTCTGTGTCCCTTGTTGAACTTTATCAGTAGGAAATGTAAGTGTCTTAGAATGTCCGGTTGTTGTAGGATCTATATCCCCTACTTTATTACCTTTATCATTATATATTGTGATGCCTGAGTATTCAGCGTTAACGGGTTCATTAAATGTTAACTCTATCGTATCAGGCGCTTTCGATATAACCCCATTTTGTGGTGGTGTAGTTTTTTCCAAAGTTGCATGCGCAGATGCGACATTATGAAGTATCGGAATTAACAATAATAAAAACATCATTATCAATGCCAAAGCTACTTTAGAACTTCGCTGTAAATTCACCATTGACGTCCTCCCATAAAATTTTGCTCATTTACTTATGATAAAATAATGCGTGCTATTTAACAATAATTATTCTAATTTGCCACTTTTTATCCAAAAATAAAAGCGAGACTGAAATCGATATCATTTCATCCCCTCGCTTACCCAATTTATAAAATTATAGATTATAAATAACTTATTGTTAGTACTATTGACGGTTTCAATTCATTTAGCCAGTAGTTTTTCGGGCTAAAGCCACTATCCTATGTTATTCCGCTTCAATTAAAGTTGCTTTATCAACTGTTAATCGATTTCTTAATGAATACACAATAAACATAGCTAAAAATGCACATACTGTTTCAGCTATTAATAATGACCAAATGACACCACTTAAGACAAATAAGCTATTTAAGACAAATAAAACTGGAATAATAACTATTCCTTGTGCGATTGCCATTATTATAGCCCCACGACCCTGTCCAGTAGCTTGCAGCATGCCAGTAAATAAAAATCCAATGCCATTTAGAAGTAATGATGTCATAGTCACTTTTAAAATAAATGTAGCTAGAATAACAATTTGAGGATCAGTACTAAATAATTGAACAATTGAATGTCCGGCTACAAGAACGACAGTCATGCAAACTGTAAATATAACAGCAATAGACACGATGACCACTTTAATGGTATCTTTCATTTTTGTTTTATTAGATACGAAATTATATGCAATTAGAGGTACAACACCTTCTGAAAGTCCCATTATGATTAGTTCTGGGAATTGAACAAGTCTAAATGAGATGCCGTAACTTGCTATCGCATAGTTACCATATGTTGCTAAGAATAAATTAACGACTAAACCAGTTACTCCCATTAGAACTACCATCAAGAAGGCTGGAATTTCACCAGATTCAACTTTTTCCTTCATTTCTGCTTTTTTACTATCCATTACTACTTTTTGCGTTTTACTCATTGCATTTTTTGAAAAGTCTTTGTTAAAAATAGCTACCCCATAGTATTTTTCATCTTTAAGACCTTTTTTAATATCTGATTCTTTATCAACTTTAACCCACTTAACAGTATCAGAATCACTATCCATTAATTTATCTTCAATTTTTTCCCGATATTTACTTTATTACCTTGAATGTCTACACCTTTATCATTGTTTACAACGGCTATTGGTATTTTTTTGGTTTTGGATTAAACGCTGGATAAAAAGCCAAAGAGAATATAACTAATAATAATATCGCTGCAATAGGTGCAAGCCATAATAGTTTGCTTTTAAAAATATTCATGAAATCTAACCTCCTAAAATTTATTGAACAATGTGTTGAATATTTAATACCTTGTAAATTATAATGAGATAGTCAAAAATAAACAATAATCAATTATTCAAATACCTTACATTATTGAACAGATTGTAAATTTTTGTCTATTTACTATTAGGAGGTCGATATTTAATGAAGGAAGACAGGAGAATAAGAAAGACAAAATCAGCTATTAAACGTGCATTTACAGACCTTTTAAAAAAGAAAGACCTCGACAAAATCACTGTTCAAGATATTTCAAATCAAGCAGATATTAATCGTGGTACATTTTATTTACATTATGAAGATAAATACATGTTATTAACTGATATGGAAGATGAATGCATTTCACAAATTTGGCCATCAACTCAATTTAATCAACTCGACACTAGTACACCAGAAAATACAGCTGATGATTTTATTAATAATATTTTGACCAAAGTATTACAACATATCTCCGATAATATGGACTTTTACCATACGATTCTTCAATTAGAACGTAAAAGTAGACTTGAAGAAAAAATTCATTCCTTAATGAAAGAAAATATGCAAAAATATATTAGTATTGACCATGAGATAGATGGTATACCTGAAATGTATTTTCATAGTTATGTTTCAGGTGCTACTATTTCAATCATCAAATATTGGGTACAAGACGATAGTCGTATTTCTGTAAATGATTTAACAAAGTATATTTTTAATATTATTTATAACGGTCAATTACGTATTATGATTCAAAATCATTATGAACGTACCCAATCCAACTGAGACTAAATGAATATGAAAGGAATCATTAACCATGCTAACTGCATATAAACATTCAACTAACAATGACATCGTTGAAACAACTCTAGATCACTCTGCATCATGGATTAATGTTGTAGAACCTGAAAGAGAAGAAATTGAACAATTAATTGAAACATATAATTTGCCCGAGGATTTTATTCGAGATCCATTAGATGCTGATGAAAGCGCACGTATTGAATATGATGACGATACAGGCTATTCCCTTATCATTATCGACTTACCTATTGTAAGTTCTACGCACCGTCGCGTCTTATCTTTCGTTACAATCCCATTAGGAATTGTTATCGGAAAAGGACTTATTTTGACAATCTGTGATGCTGAAAATGAATTCTTAGAGAATTATGCACGACAAGATGATGTTAATTTAAATTTTCATAGTCGCTTTGCGCTAGATATTTTATTAACTATTTCAAACCACTACAACAGAAATTTAAGACTTTTAAATAAATCACGAATCCGCATTGAACGTGAACTAAAAAATAATATTACCAATAAACAGCTATACAAATTAATGGAAGTTGAAAAAAGTTTGGTATACTTTCTAGCTGCTTTAAAAGGGAATGATACAATTATTAAAAAACTATTCCGTTTACCTGCCATAAAACGCTTTGAAGAAGATGAAGATTTATTAGAAGATTTAGTGATTGAAAATAACCAAGCGATTGAAACGACAGAATTATATACTGGCATTTTAGAGAGTATTACGACTTCGTATTCCTCATTGTTATCTAATGAAATGAATAATATTATGAAGACACTTACATTATTTACAGTATTACTCACATTACCAACACTTGTGTTTAGTTTCTTCGGTATGAACGTTCCGCTTCCACTCGATGAGAAAAGTTATTCATCATGGCTCTTCATCGTAGGAATTTCACTCATTCTCGTGACTATAATAAGTATCTTCTTATGGAGAAAACAAAAATTATAATTATAATAGATACAAAAAAGCCTGGGGCATAATCAATGACTCAGGCTAAAAATATATATTGGCAGTTGTTGACTGATTTAAAAATGCACTTTTAACAAACTTTTTTATTTTAGTCAACCTTGCCGAGGGGCGGGACCCCCAACAAAGAGAATTTCCTAAAGAAATTCTACAAGCTAAGCAAGTTGGGGTGCGGGGCCCCAGCAAAGAGAATTTCATTAAGAAATTCTACAAGCTAAGCAAGCTGGGGATAAAACGAAATGAATTTTGGAAAATATTATTTCTGTTCCACCCCTTATTTTTGTTTATTCAGCTGCTGCTTGATAAGCTTTGCGTCGAGATAAGACTAAAGTAATAGCTACAGAGACAATAAAAGCAATGAGCATGCCAATAAAGTAATGCAACCACCCAGCATGTACTGGATTAATAGAAATAAAGCCTGGTAGGCCAGCTGTACCTAAAGCGATGGCTTTAACTTTAAAGAATGAGATATAAGCTGATCCAATAGCCGATCCAATGATTGCACCTATAAATGGATATCTTAATTTAAGATTTACACCAAACATTGCTGGTTCTGTAATACCTAATAGCGCTGATACACCAGCTGCAGATGCAACACCTTTTAATTTTTTGTTATTTTTAATAATGATAAATGCTGCTAATGCTGCACCACCTTGTGCTACGTTAGACATTGTTGCAATTGGGAAGATAAATGAACCTCCCGTTTTTGCTTGATCAGCGATTAATGTTGTTTCAACAGCGATAAAGCTATGGTGCATACCTGTTATAACAATTGGCGCATAGAATAAACCGAAGATAAACCCACCAATTGCACCACCAAATTCATATAACCATGTTAATCCGTCTGATAACCAATAACCAAGCTGTCTTGTTAATGGTCCTACAAATAAAAATGTTAGAAATGCCGTAACTAAAATAGATAATAATGGTGTTAATAAATTATCTAATACAGTTGGTATAACCTTACGTAACCACTTTTCAATAGTTGCTAAAATATATGCTGCCACCAACATTGGTAACACCTGTCCTTGATAACCCACTTGATTAATATGTAAACCAAATAAGTCCCAATGTGGAATTGCTTTACCCGCTTCTACAGCCTTAGGAAAATCGTATGCGCTCATTAATGATGGATGTACTAAAATCATTCCTAAAGCTGCACCTAAGAATGGATTACCTCCAAATCGTTTCGCAGCACTAAATCCAATTAATATTGGTAATAACGTAAATGGTGCATTTGCAAAGATGTTAATCATATCTGCTAATCCAGCAAACTGACTATGAACATCTATTAAAGACTTATTATCATAAAAGAGATCTGGTGCAGTTAGAATATTATTAATTCCCATTAATAACCCACCAGCAACAATGGCTGGAATAATAGGAACAAATATATCTGATAGCATTTTAACGAATCGTTGTAATGGATTCATGTTTCGAGCAGATTTATCTTTAACATCCGCTGTTGTAGAAGCCTCTTTCCCTGTTATTTTTTCAAGTTCATTAAATACTTTATTGACTGTACCTGAACCAATAATGATTTGATATTGACCGCCAGTTGAAAATGTACCTTTAACAACATCCATCTTCGATAAAGTGTCCTCATCTACTTTACTTTCATCATTAAGTACGAGTCTCAATCTTGTGGCGCAATGGGCCATCGCATCTAAATTATCTTCCCCACCTATAGCTTCAAGAATTTCTTCAGCCGACTTTTTATAGTTCATTAAATTTCCCTCCTATTGAATGGAACCGGTTCTATTCATTAATTTTATTGTAACCGGTTCCAAAAAATAACGCAATAACCTTTTTTATCTTCACCAATTATTCATATTTTAGATTTGTAATCTAAGTTTCTGGGAAAAACATATTAAAACTTATAAAATAAGTGAGCGAGGCGGTATTTGATGAAAGAACGTGGCTATATTGAAAAGTTATGGAGAGAAGAAAAGTATAATGTCTTGTACCATAGTCAACAGCATTATAATTATATTCGTGAATTACTTAAGCAATCTCCAACTTTAAATGAAGTTCAACTCGCTATCAATGAAGCATTCCAAACGACTCCATCCAATGGTTCAATAATCAATGCATACGATCATATGTGGGGATACTTTAAACACAAAGCTAATGAAATTGAAAAAAACAAATCAGCTCAATTAAAAACTGATTTCAAACAAGATAAAGTTCAAAGTAAAGAATTGCTGATTTTTATAAAATACTTAGCCGACAAATATGAAGTATATTACCTTCAAAAAAGTACCCTGCTTAATTTCCAATGAGAATACTTAAAGTATGAAAATTTTATTGGCACGGAAATAAGTAGCACCTACTATGTTTGAATTAAGTACTTATAATAATAAAAATGCTACTGTTATTCGCTAAATTTTAAAAAAAGTTGAGACAACGTATGCGTTGTCCCAACTTTTTTAAAATTAATTCTGTTTTTCTGTAAAATATTATTCTTGATGTTACCCCTATAATAAAATCAGTATATTAAAGGATGGTAGATATTAAAACTGTTACTTATACATCAGTGATTTAGTAATTGGGGGAGTTAGGTTCCTTAGTAATATACATTAGCTTGCTACTGCTAATACCACTGTTAATAATACGCATACATATTCTTATTCTAAGTTGAATGGCAAATCTTAGGTGTGGTGTCTGACTATTATTTAATTTATTAATTCTCACTCTCTAGTTGTTTAATTCATGATGAAGATGAGTTGAATTTCTATATCACGCACAAAATAATTTACTTTACTTGTGTAAGATGGAAAATTCTTGTTGTCTTGTCTAAACATTGATATAGAATTTAATCATTTTAATATGTTGTTGATACTTGTATCATTAACTTTAATATGTTGGCAGAATTTGAACTCAATGATTTAATTATAGCTTTTATTATTGTGGAAATATTTTATGTTGCTTTTTCATGATGTTGATACAGAACTAATGAATGTAAGATTTCGAATCATCAATTAAATTAATGAAAATGATGTTTAATCAATTCTGTTTCGAAATCTATATTTATTATGCATCAAATTAAGTTGTACCACGCTATTAAAATTTTCCAAATCAGTCACACTATATTTTCAATTTTTCATTTAAGTTGCTTCTTTGAGAAAATTTTTATCGCTTTCACAAAATAATCGCAAAATTTTTTTTATTTTTAGTTATTAATTTTTTCTTACTTTTATTTTATAATAGCTTTTATTATTCACAATTCAATTGAACAGTAATATTTAGCCAATAAATATAAAAGCTAGGAGAACAACATACATGAGTAATTCTATTCTATTACATGAACATTTAACAACTGCCCCATCGCGTAATATAAATTATATTATTATATATTTCTCTTTAACAAATGAATTAACGATTACTATTAATGGTGAAAAGAATGATATTCAAAACCATATTACTATAGTCAATCAAGGTGATTTATTTAATATCAATCATGCTAAAGATTTAATTGAGTTAAAAATTCCAATAGCTTACTTCTATATAGAAGATAATGATTTCTTTAATTGTTTCTTTGACCGTTATTTATTGCAGTCGAATCATTTTATTAAATCTCAAATTTTGCAATGTCTTTCTAACTTTGCAAATAATGAAGAACAAGATAGTGAAACAGTATCTAAAATTATAAGAACGTTATATAAAGAAGCCGTAGTTAGAAACACAACATTATATGTACCGACTATGTCTATTGATAATCAGTTACTGTCTAATATTGTCATGTTTATTAACAATAACATTACATCTAATCTATCTTTGTTAGATATTGCACAACATGCACTTATTTCAGAATCATATTGTTCTAATTTGTTTGCTCGCATATTAAATGTAAATTTTAAAGATTATTATACCAGTCTAAAAGTTAATCACTCTGTACAATTACTAATGACAACGAATCACTCTATAACAACGATTTCCGAATTATCAGGTTTTAGTAGTCACACCAATTTTACTAATCAATTTAAAAAACATTTGGAAGCGAGCCCTAAGCAATTTCGTACGATGCTAAATCAATTAGAACCTCTGCCCTCTATTTTAATAAGAAGTTCAGTTAGTCAATCTTTTTTAAATTTAATTTCACAATTTGAGTTTACGAATCATTTGACCACGGAAACCACACAAATTCATATTGCTAATTACGATCCTAAAGATCAGACGCAATTTTCAACGGCTTTTATAGATTTTCAAAACATAAATGAATTATTTCAATTTGTGTTTAATGATTATTTTGATATTGATTTATCCTATTTACCTAGACCAGCAATTTTAATTAATGATGTGAGTGACATGGTAGGTCGTCACACAAATTTAAATTTATTAAATCGTTGCTTTGAGAAATTATTTGAAAAAAATATTAGATTAGCTGTCACTATTAAAAATAATCAAGAATTTAAAATGATATACCAACTAATCATGATATTCTTACAAAATAATAGAGATTATAAATGGAATAAAAAATTAGTGAAATTTATGCTTGTATTTGATACTGAAACAATATCCATTCATGATATCCACCTTGCACACCTTAAACTCAAGAATAAAAACCGTGCTATCAAATTTAGTTTAATGGTTGATGGTTTGTTAAAACAACTGGGTTCATTACAAGAAACATATGATATTATGCATCGTATGAACTTTGATTTTTACTTTGTTGATATTGAAAATATTGATACCAAGAATGTGCTTATTGATATACAACGTGGCTTTACTCACTCATCGACGCACTTTGAAAATTATTTGCGTTTTATAGAGGGATCTAATATACCTTCAACTCAGTTTATTTATAGCAACCTATCATTAAAATGTTTCAAATACACTAATAATGGTACACAATCACTTCAATTGTCAGATCTCGTATGTCATCTATATCAGTTAATGAGACACGGTGGTGGCGTGTGCTATAAATTAATAGAAACAGATCCAATGTATATCTCACTCTTTAATAATCATGGTAGTTTATTACCTATCATGCATTTATATCGATTTGTTTCTACATTTAGTAATGAGTCATTTCAAATATCAAATAATTATTTAATGTGTTATAAAGATGGGAATTATCATGTGATACTTTTCAATAAAATCAATGACCGTTATTTATCTGATAGCCAACAACACTATATCTTTGAAAATGACTTTAAAGAAAACACCCTATTTATTGTAAATACATTAAATAATGAACATGGCTCAATACAACATTTAATTCCACAATATAAGCGTGATGTTTACATTGAAAAAGATATCATTCAACAATTAGATAGATGTAATCATCCAAAGACTGAACTATTGATTCAAGAAAATGATTATGCCGCATTTCAAATAACGCTAAAACATGATGAAGTGAAATATATTTGTATTAAACCTTCTTAGTATACCTTTGATGTAAGTTTAAAAAACATTATTTAGGCTAAAATTAGTGTAAGGAGATGATAACTTTGGATAAACAACAAGTGATTCAATCAATTGAAAAAGTCTTAGATACTTCAAAAGTCGGCGTCTTATCAACAGCATATAATAATCAACCAAATAGTCGTTATATGGTATTTTATAATGATGAATTAACTTTATATACGAAGACAAGTAATGAGAGCACTAAAGTTGAAGAAATTAAAAATAATCCTCATGCATATATTTTATTAGGTTACAATGAAACAACAAATAATAGCTTTGTTGAAATTGAAGCAAATATAGAAATTGTTGAAGATCAAAAAGTAATTGACTGGCTATGGGAAACGCAAGATAAAACATTCTTTAATTCAAAAGAAGATCCAAATCTATGTGTGCTCAAAGTCGTACCTAAAACCATCAAGTTAATGAATGATGATGACATCGATACACCTGTAACGATTACTGTATAGAATTTAAATAACTGTTTATAATAAAGAGTTTAGGACTGAGTTAATCAAGTTCTGAACTCTCTTTTTTTGATTAATTGGTTAACACCTTTGATGTAGTTTATGTCATTAAATTATAATTCAATTTAATACAGATTATTATTTTATTGCAATTTAATAGTATTTTATGTATAAAAGAGATAGAACTTTTTAAAGGAGTCTATAAAATGAAGAATAAAAAGGGTTTAGGCATCGGTATTGCACTTATTGCTATCATGTTAATTGTATGCATCGTTCTTGTTGTCATGATGATGACAGGTGGTCAAAAAGAAACGTATTATGGCTATATGAAAAACGACCATACAATTGATAAGATGGTAAATGAACAGACTGAAAAAATTGAAAAAAATGTTGAATTGCCTTCTAGCAATGCTAATGTTAAGAAAGGCGACTTCGTTTTTTTAGTCAAAGAAAAAGGATCAGATAAATTTTCAAGAGTATCTAAAGTAGATCACGATGACGTACCACATGGTTTAATGATGAAAATTCATGAAATGCATGATATGAAAGGTATGTAAATTACAATAAATCACTGTCAATGAAGAGAAATCTTCGTTGGCAGTTTTTTAAATATCATAAAGTATTTATACACTAATCTTTATAATTTTAAGCAATAAAAAAGTATCGAGCCTATGCGCTCGATACTAAAAATGTCAGATTTCTTTTTTAAATTGATTCTAAGTATTTTTTACCTTGTTCTTTGTCATAAACCTTTTCCCATTTAGAGATAACAACAGCTGATAGTGCATTACCTATTACGTTAACACATGTACGAACCATATCTAATAAACGGTCTACACCGATAATTAACGCAAGTCCTTGTGCTGGTAAGCCCATAGCTCCTAATGTTGTTAATAATACTACGATTGAAACGCCTGGTACTCCAGCCATACCTTTAGAGGCAACCATTAATGTCACCATTAAGATAATTTGTTCCGATATAGATAAATGAATGCCATACATTTGTGCAACAAATAATGCTGCAATTGATTGGTATAGCGCTGATCCATCAAGGTTGAATGAGTAACCTATTGGAATAACAAAGGATGTGACATCTCTTGGCGCTCCGAATTTTTCCATTTTATTCATCATTACTGGTAATACTGCTTCTGAACTTGAAGTAGAGAATGCTAGTAATAACTCATCTTTCAAAATTTTAATGATTGAGAAGATACTAATACCACAGATTCTTGCTACAATTCCTAGAACAACGATAATGAAGAACACCATCGCGAACACTACTACTAATACTAATTTTAATAATGGAATTAAAGCAGATGCTCCAAAAGTCATTACTGTTGTACAAATAAATGCAAATACACCTATTGGTGCTAATTTTAAAATTTTATTAATCATCCAGAATACTGCTTCAAGCGTTCCATTTAAAAAGCCTTTCACAGGATCTGCTTTTTCTCCTATTGCAGCCAATCCTAAACCGAAGAATACTGCGAAGAAGATGATTGGTAATAATTCGCCTTTAGTTAATGCTTCAAATATGTTTGTTGGTACAATATTTACAATGGTATCAATAAAGTGATTGCCATATGTAGATTGTTCTGCTGCGGATGCAGATGATTGATATTTAGAAATATCGCCTTTTGGTAATTTATCTGGATCTAAACCAGCACCTGGTTTGAATAAGTTACCAATGATTAGTCCTAAACCAATGGCGATTGTTGTTATAATTTCAAAGTAAAGAATTGCTTTCCATCCATAGCTACCTATCTTCTTTGAGTCCCCTAAGTTAGATATAGATAATGCTAATGCACAGAATACAATTGGTATGATGATCATTTTAATTAAATTTAAGAAAACATCACCGAACGGTTTTATATAATTTGCTACGTTATCTTGTCCAAATAATAATAAACCTACAACTACACCTAGCACCAATGCGATGATAACCTGCATCGGTAAACTAATTTTCCTCTTGAACAGAGCCATGTTGAAACCCCCTTCATCTGACATCGTTTAATTATATCAGATAATTATGAAATGAGATATAATATTTTTAAAGCTAACTATATATATACTATTCAATCAAGCTAAAATAATTAAAAATACTATAAAAAGGAGAACAGAAATCATTACGAATTCTATTCTCCTTATTTTTCATGACTTGTAAAATATTAATCCTCATTTAATGCGAAATTAAGGTTTGAAATTTTGGTTAAAATAATTATGTTTTGCATCTTTAATACTTTTTTTAGTTTCAGTATCAAAGCCTTCAGCAAAGATACCTTTGCGTGTTCCTATAGGTTGAATGACATATGTCATATGAGGTTCATCTTTAAAAACGACTTCTTTGTAATAAACCCCTTTTTTTGCACTATATTGTGTTTTTTCAGATTTAATATCATCACTTAAATGTTTTTGCTCTATATAACTATCTACCATTTTAATATTTCTATGACCTTGATACGTTTTCATAGCAAAAAAGAAAGCAATTGCCACTACTAATGAAATCGCCAAAATAATACAAACTCT
This sequence comes from Staphylococcus sp. HMSC14D10, assembly GCF_001808125.1. Taxonomy (NCBI): domain Bacteria; kingdom Bacillati; phylum Bacillota; class Bacilli; order Caryophanales; family Staphylococcaceae; genus Staphylococcus; species Staphylococcus sp. HMSC14D10. Next base: position 127,203 of record NZ_KV792266.1, read on the forward strand.
AATCCATTTTTGTTTTTTACTCATTTTGAACTCCTTTGTACACAACCTAGTCTCATCATCTCTAGTTACTATCTAAATTATTATGAATGATAGTTAGAAAATTTTAAAGTATTTCAGTATTTCTGTAACAAAATGTCCTAACAATTTATCTCTAATTCAAAATAAATCGACACTTACATTAAACATGTAGACGTACTTTCAAATATAGTTCAAAACCCTATAAAAGTCCATGAAATACTATGGCAACAGCATTGACATTACTTTTAGTTCATAATATCTTTAAATAAGTTAAGGGGGGAATTGTATGTATATTAAAGATAGTTATTTAAGTAATCAATTATGTTTTTTATTATATGTTACTTCTAAAGAAGTCATAAAAAAATATACTTACTATTTAAAAAAGCATGATTTAACATATACAAGCTTTATGGTCATCATGGCCATCGAAAATGAAGAAAAGATAAATATTAAATCACTTGGTCGTCGCGTATTTTTAGATTCTGGAACACTAACACCTCTCTTAAAGAAATTAGAGAAAAAAGGCTACGTACAACGTATGCGTGAAAAAGAAGATGAAAGAAACCTTCAAATCACACTGACTGAAAGCGGTATTAATATTAAACCTACATTGGAAGCTATCTCTGACCAAGTTTTTGAGGACTTTGATATTTCACAAGACGAAAAAGATAATCTTGTTAACAGCTTAAAACATGTTATTTCAAATAACTTCGATTATACTACTCACTAATATTTAATCCTGGCAAAAGCGAAATACTTTATTTCACAATTACTAGGCTTTATACATATTGAGACTTTTGCCATGGATTTACTATTCCGCACTTTATCTGCGCCTTATTCTTTTATAATTCCTTTCGCTTTACGTTAATCCTCTCTATTACTATAATGTACTTGAAAAGTATCATTTTACAATTTTGGTATGCACGCTTAAATAAAGGAGAGACATTAGTATGAATAATAGAGAGTTTTTTGAACAATCCATTTTCAAGAATAATCCAAAAGATGTATTTCGTGATTTAGGTGAACAAGTTTTTAATCAATTTTCATCAAAAAGTTTCCCGACAAATATTTATAATCAAACTAATCAATACGTATTAGAAGCTGAACTACCTGGTGTCAATAAGTCTGAAATTGAACTTAAATTTGAACATGCGGCATTAACAATTAAAGTTCAAAAGCATGTATCTGAACAAACAGGTAGCGTTCAATTAAGTGAACGTGCAAGTGGTGAATTAGTTAGACATTTTGAATTTAACGATATTGATAAGTCACAAATTAAAGCAAGCTACGAAGACGGGATTCTAGTTGTTATTTTACCTAAAGAAGTTAGTGCACAAGATCAATCAACAACAATTACAGTAGAATAAATAGATATACAAAATAAAATGTTAAAGAGCAATACAAAACTTTCTTTAGCTTTGTATTGCTCTTTTTTAATGTATAAAATTATTTTGCATATTCTTTTTTATATAAGTGTCCCATAGTAATAAATGCTAAGGTACCAAATATTGCTAAAAGAATAAATGCTAAATGACTTGAACCTGTTAATCCTGTTACATAAGTAATTACTAAAGGTGGGAAGAATCCTCCTAAACCACCCATCATAGAAACAATACCATTAGCTGCACCAGATTCTTTTGCGAAGTAAGATGGTACAAGTTTAAATATTAAACCATTACCTGAACCAGCACAGATACTGATAGTTAAACAACCGATAGTAAATAAAGCAATATGACTTGAAATTCCTAAAATAACAGCACCTATAATCATAATAATAAAATCGATCATTAGTACTTTCACAGCATTAAATTTGTCTCCAAGTATACCGCCAATTGGTCTTAAGAAAGTTGCTAAAGCAATGAATACACCTGAACGAATACCTGCATCGACTTTATCAATTCCAAAGTTATTTACTAAGTAGTTAGGTAAGAATAATCCAAATGCTACAAATGCACCAAACGTAATAAAATACCAAAGACTTAAGTAATATAGCTTATAATTCGATGATAATTTTTTAAACTGAGATGCTAAAGGAACTTTCACTTTCGGTTCATTTTTATCGCCAAAAATAAACATTAAAATTGCAAAAATAGCAATAATAATTAAGTAACTTCTTACTGTTGTTTGCCAACCTATAATATCTGCAATTGGTGGTGCTAAGAATGATGATACTGCCGTACCAATGTTACCCATACCATAAATTCCATTCGCAAGCCCTACTTTATCTTTTGAAAAATATTTAGGTATCGATGTAACACCTACAGAGAATATCGCACCTCCAACACCTAAAAAGAATCCTGATAACATTAGCATTCCTGGCGTTTGTGCTTGTCCTAAAAAGAAGATAGGAAATAATAAAACGACAAAACTACAAAAGAATACCCATTTCGCACCAATAACATTCGTTAAATAACCGAATGGTACACGTAAAATCGAACCTAATATTACTGGAATTGCCAGTATAATTGACAACTGCCCAGGATTAACTTTAATATCTTGAGAGATATATGGCATTAACGGAGAAATAATACTCCATGCCATGAAACCTACTACAAGACTTAACGTTTGTAATGTAAGTTGAAAGCCACCTTTTGTCTTATACATTTTTTCACCTTCATCATTTAATTTTCTATATCAGTAATTGTTATATAAAAGAGGTCAAAAATTTATAATACAATCACATTACTGATTACAATTAAATTTTAGTGTAATTGTGAAAAAATGAACATAAGGATATTCCCTTATACTGCCTGGGAATCCCCCTATATTTTCATTGTTAAATGCACAAAAAAACTGAGACATTGCTGAATTGTCTCAGTATCATTTTCATCATTTAAAAATCTAATAATTTCTTTTTTAATGCATATTCAACTAACTCAGGTTTAGATTTTAAATCGAGTTTAGTCATTATATGTGTTTTATGCGCTTCGACCGTTTTGACCGACACGAATAACTTTTCAGCAATATCTTTATTACCATACCCCTTTGCAATTAAAGGTAGTATTTCTAGTTCACGCTTAGACAATATCTTAAATGGATCGTTAGTAGATACATCATCAGAATGTTTATGATTTACAAATTCATTCACTAATGACGTTGTTAATTTCATATCTACATATGTTTCGCCTTTATAAACTGTTCGCACGGCTAGTAATAATTGTTCATCAGGTGCATTCTTTAATATATATCCTTTAGCACCATTACGAAGAACGTGGAATAGATATTCTTCATCATCATACATCGTAAGTATTAATATTTTAGTTTCTGGAAAACTTTCTGATATTTTACTAGTTGCAATTAAGCCTGATTCACCAGGTGGCATACTTAAGTCCATAATTAAGACGTCTGGCTTATGCTCCATCACCTTTTGATAAGCTTCTCCCCCATCAGCAGCAGTTGCAACCACTTCCATATCCTCTTGAAAGTTTAATATCATTGAAAATCCTGTTCTAACGACTGCATGATCGTCTGCAATTACAATTTTCACTTTATATTCCCCTAACATATTTTAGACTGGCACATCCAATGTAATAATTGTACCTTTACCAATATGTGTTTCAATATTCACTGTACCTTTAACAAGTTCTGCCCTTTCATTCATACCATATAGTCCTAATCCCGTGCCTTGCGGTTTTAAATTAGGATCAAAGCCTTTACCTCGATCAATAATTTCAGCGATAAGGCCTGCTTCCGTTTGTTGAATCGTCACTTCCACTTCATAAACACCTGCATACTTTAATGCATTAAATATCGCTTCTTGAACAACGCGATAAACAACCGTTTCAATTTCACTATCGAAACGTATATTTTGAATATTAGATTGATAGACAACGTTTAATCCATAATTATGCTCTAATTGTTTGAAATAGGATTTAAAAGCCGCTTCTAATCCTAAATCATCAAGTGATGAAGGTCTTAATTCTACTGATAGATTGCGAATATCATTAATTAAATTAGACATTAACATTTCGATGTGTTCAGATTTTTCTATGAGTTGAGCCATATCTTGTTGATATTTCAATAATCTCAATTCAACATCTACATTTAACATCTCTTGAACAACACTGTCATGTAATTCTCTAGATATACGTTTTCTTTCATTTTCTTGTGCAGCAATAGTTTTACGTAACATCTGACGTTGATACATCTTTTCTTGTCGCTCTATTTGTGGAGATATATCTTGTAATGTAAAAGCGTAGATTTGTGCCTCATCATCAATACATTGATACGAAGCAGTAAATGGTTGAATTTTATTATCTACCGTCTTCATGAATACTTGGAAGTTCATATCATTAGGCTTTGTCGTATCAAGATAACAGTTAATGCAACTTTGTAATGCAAATTCGTTAGAGTAACCTTCACAGCGATTACATATCGCATTGGTCATCGCACTATAATTATTATCCTTTGAAATTATCTCTTGTGCTGCGTCATTCATCGCGATAACCTTACCATCATTATTTACAAATACGATTTTTTCATTCGTCTTTTCGTAATATTTTTTTAGTAAGTTCTCTAAATCAAGATTATCAACATCCAACATTTTAAACACCTACATTTCTTCTGAAAATGTCCAAAGCTTGCCACTAATATCCAAAGTTTCATAATCAGGAAGAGGCTTGCCATCTCTCTGACCTAAGAGTAATACACCATACACCTGATTTTTGTAACACAATGGGATAGCTACCATTGCAGTTAGATTTTCGGCAATTAAGATTGGATATTTAATCTTATCTTCTGGTGATAAACTTGCTACTACGTCGGCAATGATCATGCGTTTTCCAGTCTTCATAACCATACCGGCTAGACCTCGCCCTTTACGCAAGATAATCATTTTATAGCGATCATTCAAGTTACCTGAGACATAATGCCATTTAATCGGTGCTGAAGTCATATGATGCTCATAAAGTGCAACCCCTGCAAAATCATACCCTTCACTGACCCTTAGATTATTCAATTGTTGTTGGAAATCCTGTTTTTCAAATACTGGATTCGTAATCACATTTGAATCTCCTCTCATACTCATGAACGTGTTTTATGTTTACGATAAACAATATATCTACGATTAGTATACGATAGCGGTACACTCCAAACATGCACTAAGCGAGTGAATGGCCAACAAGCTAAAATTGTAAACCCAAGTAAGATGTGAATTTTAAAAGATAAAGGAACACTCGTCATCAGACTCGCATCTGGTGAAAATGTAAATAAGTGTCTAAACCATATAGATATCGTTTGACGATAATCAAAATCACTTACCATCGCATTCGTAACTAATGTTGAATAACAACCCATGAAAATAATTAATATTAATAAGAAATTTACAAATATATCAGAAGCTGAACTTAGCTTTCTAACATTTTTAATAGTAATTCGTCGTGCTGTTAATAGTAACATACCAATAAACGTCATTATACCAAAGATACTACCGATGTATACAGCACCAAAATGATACATTTCTTCGCTTACACCTAATCCATCAATCCATTTAGCTGGTATAGCGAGACCTACGACGTGACCAAAAAACACCGGGATGATGCCCAAATGGAATAATAAGCTACCCCATTTTAATTGTTTTTTCTCTAAAAATTCACTCGATTTAGCAGTCCATGAGAATTGATCATATTTATAACGAGCGATGTGTCCAACAATGAAAATGGCTACACACAAATATGGAAATATAATCCATAAAAATTGATTAAGCATGAGATGTCACCTCATTTGGAATTTCTAGACAAGCTTTTAATGTATTTCTTAAAGCACGTATCACATAAGCATAAGGATTGTTATCTTGAGCTAAATGATTTGCCATTTCATACGTACCGTCTTCAATAATCATAATAACTAGTTCAATATTACCTTCTGCTCGTAAATCATTTTGCCATGATGCTACGTGTAAGAATTGGAGCATCAATGGTAGATAATCTGATAACTCGTTATCTACCATTTTCAACCCAAACATTTCATATAACACTTTAAGTTTAGCCAACATTTGGCCTCTTTCTTTTTGAGTGTCAAATTTGTTGTAAGTCATATAAAGCGGTGATTTCTTATTAAAATCAAAGGTATCTGTATATATTGCTTTAATTTCTGACAATGTGAATTGATGCATAATCTCTCTGTATTTTACTAAATCATCATAACCAGGATGAGAGGGCTCAATCGTTTCTTCAAATGTTTTTGGATGAAACGTTAATTTCTCCGGAAAATTAAGCTGCTGAGCGATATAACCAAAACTTTCTTGATAATTATGAAATTGTTGTAAATTAATCACGGAAAATCCCTCCATAGAAATTCTCATTATAAATTTCTTGTCCTGTTTTTTCTGAACCTACTGGAACACCACAGCCTTCACAATTGTCTCCAAAGTATTCGCCACCATACCCTTGGCTACCTTGCGCATGATACGTATCTAAATATGTTTCTTTATGAGATGTTGGTACAACAAAGCGATCTTCATATTTTGCTAACCCTAATAAACGATACATATCTTTAGTTTGAATTTCTGATAATCCAAGTCTTTCTAATTTAGAAGTATCAAACTCTTTACCTGTAACTTGTGAGCGCATGTAACTTCTCATCATAGCCATTTTTTGTAAAGATTCCTTAACAGGTTGAACATCACCGGCAGTAAATAAATTAGCTAAGTATTCTATTGGTAAACGCATTTCTTCAATAGCTGGGAAAATCATATCTGGGTTTTGTCCTGCATTTTTACCTTCAAAATAACTCATGATAGGACTTAATGGTGGGCAGTACCAAACCATAGGCATTGTTCTAAATTCTGGATGTAAAGGAAATGCTAATTTATATTCAATTGCCAGTTTATACACTGGTGAATTTTGAGCTGCTTCAATCCATTCATAGCTAATGCCATCTTTTTCAGCTTGTTCAATCACTTCTTCATCAAATGGATTTAAGAAAATATCTAATTGCTTTTCATATAAATCTTTTTCATTTTCAGCTGAAGCTGCTTCATGAACTCTATCGGCATCATATAATAATACACCTAAATATCTCATTCTACCTGTACATGTTTCAGAACAAACAGTTGGTAATCCAGCTTCAATTCTTGGGAAACAGAATGTACATTTCTCAGCTTTGTTTGTTTTCCAGTTGAAGTAAACTTTTTTATAAGGGCAACCAGTCATACAGTAGCGCCAACCACGACATGCATCTTGGTCAACTAAAACAATACCATCTTCATCACGTTTATACATTGCACCAGATGGACATGAAGCTACACAACTAGGATTTAAACAATGTTCACATAGACGAGGTAAATACATCATAAATGTTTCATCAAATTGGAATTTAATGTCTTCTTCAATTTTTTGAATATTTGGATCTTCTGGACCAGTAATATGTGCACCGGCTAAGTCATCTTCCCAGTTAGGCCCCCACTCAAGATTAAGTTTCTCACCTGAGATAAGTGAGTGCGCTTTAGCAACAGGAGAATGCTTACCTTCTTTAGCAGTAGTTAAATGTTCGTAATTGTATGTCCATGGTTCATAATAATCTTTAATAAGAGGCATATCTGGGTTGTAAAAGATTTTACCTAACGCCATTTTTGTCCAACGACTACCAGATTTAAGTTCTAATTTTCCTTTTTTATTTAAGACCCATCCACCTTTATAATGTTCTTGGTCTTCCCATCGTTTAGGATATCCTACACCTGGTTTAGTTTCTACGTTGTTGAACCACATGTATTCTGCACCTGGACGGTTAGTCCAAGTGTTCTTACATGTTACGCTGCAAGTGTGGCAACCTATGCATTTATCTAAATTTAACACCATTGCAATTTGCGCTTTAATCTTCAAGCCAATTTACCTCCTTCATCTTTCTCACTGCTACATATACGTCTCGTTGATTTCCTATTGGTCCATAATAGTTAAAGTGATAACTAATTTGTGCGTAACCACCTACAAGTTGGGTAGGTTTCAAATGAATTCTTGTTGGTGCATTATGTGAACCGCCACGAGTATCTGTAATTTCTGATCCTGGTGTTTCAATGTGTTTATCTTGTGCATGATACATAAACATTGTTCCTCTTGGCATACGGTGTGATGTGACTGCTCTTGCAGTTACAACACCATTTCTGTTATAAACTTCTAACCAATCGTTGTCATTGATGCCATGCTCATCAGCATCCTCATTAGATAACCAAACGACTGGACCACCTCTAAATAATGTCAACATACGTTCATTATCTTGATATGTTGAGTGTATATTCCATTTACCATGAGGTGTTAAATAACGTAATACTAATGCATCTTGTCCACCTTTAACTTGTTTATCTCTAGTACCAAATACCATTGGTGGTAATGTTGGTTTGTATACTGGTAAACTTTCGCCGAATTGTTGGAATACTTCGTGATCGATGTAATAACTTTGTCTACCTGTTAATGTTCTAAATGGTACGAGTCGTTCTACATTAGTTGTGAATGGAGAATATCTACGTCCATTTTTGTTTGAACCAGGGAACACAGCTGTCGGTATCACTTCGCGTGGTTGTGAAGTAATGTTTAAAAATGAAATCTTTTCAGATGCACGTTCTTTTGAAATGTCTTTTAATTCCATACCTGTTTGATTTTCTAAATCTTCGTATGATTTTTGTGATAATTTGCCGTTAGTAGCTGATGATACATTTAAGATTGCATCTGCTACTTTTCTAGCAGTATCGATACGTGGACGATTATTTCTGACTGATTCAGGGTTCTCATCGTTCCAAGTACCTATCATACTTTTAAGTTCTTCATATTCATCTTTCACGCTGAAGCTTACGCCATGTGCACCAACTTTTCCTTTTTCAAGTAATGGACCTAAAGTCACATATTTATCGTAAATTTTAGTGTAATCTCTATCTACAACTGCGAAGTTTGGCATTGTTTTACCTGGAATGGCTTCAACTTCTCCTTTAGACCAATCTTTAACAATACCGTATTCTGAACCTAATTCCTGTTTAGAATCATGGCCAAGTGGTGTCGTTACAACATCTTTAAATGTTCCTGGCAAGTAATCTTTCGCCATTTCTGAAACAGCTTTACTTAATGTTTTATAAATATCCCAGTCTGAACGTGATTCCCATAACGGATCGATCGCTGGATTAAATGGATGAATGAATGGATGCATATCTGTTGATGACAGATCGTGTTTTTCATACCATGTTGCAGCTGGTAATACGATATCTGAGTACAATGGTGTCGCAGTCATTCTGAAATCTAGTGACACTAATAAGTCTAATTTACCTTCTGTATCTTCACGCCATTGAATTTCTTCTGGTTTGTCTTCTTCGTTAGGTTCAGCCATTAGTCCTGAACGTGTACCTAATAAATGTTTCATAAAGTACTCTTGTCCTTTGGCAGAACTTGAAATTAAATTTGAACGCCATACGAATAATGTTTTCGGGTGGTTCTTTCTTAAATCAGGATCTTCTATCGCAAATTGAGTTTCTCTATTTTTAACTGATTCGATTGCTCTATTTAATATCGCTTCATTAGAGTCATCGCCGGCATCTTTTGCCTCTTCTCCGAATAACAAACTATTCTTATTGAATTGAGGGTATGACGGCAACCAACCTAATCTAGCAGCTGTGACGTTATAGTCAGCTGGGTGTTGATGTTTAATATTATTAGCTAATGGAGATTTTAATTTATCAACATTAGATTCCTCATATTTCCATTGATCAGTCGCAAAATAGAACCAACTTGTACCATTTTGCAGACGTGGTGGTCCTTGCCAGTCTTTGGCAAAGGCTACCGTATTCCAACCTTCTATTGGTCTACATTTTTCTTGTCCAACATAGTGAGCCCATCCACCACCGTTAACACCTTGACAGCCACATAAAAGAACAAGATTTAAAATCGCTCGATAAATCGTATCTGAATTGAACCAGTGGTTAATACCAGCACCCATGATTATCATTGAGCGTCCTTTTGTATCGATGGCATTTTGCGCAAATTCTCTAGCTACTTGTGTTACTAATTCTGGTTTAATACCAGTTACTCGTTGTTGCCATGCAGGTGTATATTTTGATTCAGCATCATTGTATGAAGTTGCTTCTAATTCATGATTAAATCGTTTAATGCCATATTGACTTGTCATTAAGTCATATACTGTCGCTACATACACTTCTTTTCCATCAGCTAATGTTACTTTTCTAGCTGCTATTGGTCTTTCAAAAATACCGTCACCTTGACTATCAAAGTAAGGGAATTGAATTGTTTTTAGTTCGTAAGTGTCGTCTGCCATTGACATCGCTGGATCAATCTTAGAACCATCTTCATTTTCTAATTTTAAGTTCCACTTCTTGCCTTCTTCCCAGCGTTGACCCATTGTGCCATTAGGTACTACAAACTGAAGACTATTCATATCGTGAATGACTGGTTTCCATTCGCTATTTTCACTTTCCATACCTAAATCACTTGCACGTAAGAATCGTCCTGCTTTATAGCCATTGTCATCTTCGTCTAACATAATCACGAAAGGCATATCTGAATATTGTTTTGAATAGTTAATGAACATTTCACTAGGATTATCTTGATAGTATTCCTGTAAAATAACATGTGTCATTGCTTGTGCTACCGCTGCATCAGTACCTGGATTAGGCGCTAACCAGTTATCCGCGAATTTAACATTTTCTGCATAGTCAGGTGCTACTGAAACAACTTTAGTTCCTTTATATCTCACTTCAGTCATAAAGTGAGCATCAGGTGTACGTGTAAGTGGTACGTTTGAACCCCACATAATAATATATGAAGCATTGTACCAATCACTTGATTCAGGTACGTCAGTTTGTTCACCCCAAATTTGTGGTGACGCAGGCGGTAAATCAGCATACCAATCATAAAAACTTAACATTTCTCCACCGAGTAAGTTGATAAATCTTGCCCCTGCAGCATAACTTATCATTGACATGGCAGGAATTGGTGTAAATCCTGCGATTCTATCTGGACCATCCTTTTTAATTGTATAAAGAATTTGTGCAGCAATAATATCTGTTACATCTTTCCAGTTAGCTCGAACATGTCCACCTTTACCACGTGCTTGTTTATACGCTTTTGCTTTCTCTTCGTCTTCAACAATAGATGCCCACGCTGCAATACGATTTCCATTATTTTCTTCTAACGCTGTATTCCATAAATCTAATAATTTCCCTCTAATGTATGGATATTTCACACGAAGCGGACTATATTCATACCAAGAGAATGACGCACCACGCGGACATCCACGAGGTTCAAATTCTGGCATATCAGGCCCACAACTTGGATAATCGATTTGTTGATTTTCCCAAGTGATTACGCCGTTTTTAACAAATACTTTCCATGAACATGACCCTGTACAGTTAACACCATGTGTTGTTCTAACTACCTTATCGTGACTCCATCTTTCACGGTACATTTTTTCCCATTCTCTACTTTTGCTCTCAAGAACTGACCAATTACCATTAAATGTCTCAGTTGGTTTGAAAAAGTTTAATCCAAATTTTCCCATCTATATGAATCCTCCTACCGTTAAAGGTATTAACTTATTCCGATTTGCCGTTTTACTTTTGAATTTATAATGATTGTACAATTTTTCACATTCATTAGGTATTAGGGAATGTCCTAATTCGCATGGGGGAATCCCTAAAAAACAAAAAAGCAGGTAGTGGTACATAACGTTCTAAGAATTCGTTATACCACTCCTGCAAGGATGACTTATAAATTAATATATTTAATTTTATTGTTATTGATTATTTGTGTATATAATTGTTGTTGTGATGGATGGTAACTTTCATCAACTTGCACTAAACAACGATATCCTGTTTCAGATAATTCTTCAGCTTTTAATAAAGCATCTTCTTTCGAACCTTTTATAACATATAATAAATCATCTAAATTTCTTTCATGCTCTTGTTTCAACACTTTATCTTTATCAATATGGTCAACAATAGCACCTAAAATACAAATTCCTGGTTCACCTTCAAGTTCATGTTGTTGTAATTGATGCTCAATGGTGCTTAATTTACCAATGATGACGCTTTGGTTATAACACGTAGCATTAAATACAATTGCTATCGAATAGTTTTCTGAAGTATAAGCTGTGATTTGCTCAATGATACGGCCCAATCGCTTTATCCCCATATAGATGGCTAATGTCCCACCATTAATCAAATTACGTATATCTGTTTCTTGATTGATTGAATCTTTGAAATGACCTGTTGAAAAGGTCACACTAGGTGCTACTGATCTCATTGTTAATCCTAAATCCATTGTTGCAACAGCGGCACTTGCCGAAGTTACACCAGGAACAATTTCATATTCGATTCCATAGTCTTTTAAAGTATTGACTTCTTCAGTAACACGACCGAATATTGCTGGATCGCCACCTTTGAGACGAATGACTGTTTGATACTTTTTAGCCGCTTCAACGATTTTTAAATTAATTTCGTCTTGTTGTATGTGTTTAGCGTAAGGCTTTTTACCTACATCAATGAATTCCGCATCAGCGGGTGCATATTGAAGTATGAGTGGGTTTACTAAACGATCATATAGAATAACTTCAGCTTTCTTAATACATCGTTCTGCTTTTTTCGTTAAAAGATTAGGATTACCAGGTCCAGCACCTATCAAGTAAACCTTTGATTTTTCATCTACAGACATACATAAACGTCTCCATCGATGACTTCAACTGGATATGTTTCAACACATCCAGTATCAGGTTCTTGTACCTCACCACTTCTCAAATCAACCTTTTGATCATGTAGAGGACAATAAACGTAGTCGCCACTTACTGTTCCTTCTGATAATGGCCCTTGTTTGTGAGGACAAATGTTATTAATCGCATGAATGTCTCCACTTTCAGTTAAAAAAATGCCAATTTCCTTACCATCAACAATCACTTTTTTCCCAATCAATGGTGTTAATTCTTCTATTGTAGTTACTTTTACTTTTTCCATAGATTTCATATGTTACACCCTCTCAACTTCAAAGATTTTTCGAGCTTCTTTATCTTCAACGATTGCTTCCCAAGGTTCGCCATGTCCATCAATCGCTTTTTTAGCATCCATAATTCTATCGAATAATTCTTTTTGACGTTCAGGATCCAGTAGTACTTCTTTAACATTTTCAAAGCCTAAACGATTTAACCATGGTGCAGTTCTTTCTGCATATATGCCAGTTTCACGATAATACTGCATTAACGCACCACATAATTGAATAACTTCATCTTCAGTTTCAACGGTAGTTAATAATTTACCAACTGTAACATCTGTACCTCCGTTACCACCGATGTAAATTTGATAACCGTTTTCTACTGAGATAACACCGAAATCTTTAACTCCTGATTCAACGCAACTACGTGGGCAACCAGACACACCCATTTTGAATTTATGTGGTGTGTCAATGTATTCGAATGTTTTTTCTAAACGAATACCTAAGCGTGTAGTGTATTGAGTACCGAATCGACAGAATTCTTTACCTACACAACTTTTAACTGAACGTGTTTTCTTACCATATGCTGAAGCTGAACGCATACCTAAATCTTCCCATACTTTAGGTAATTCTTCTTTCTTCAATCCATATAAACCTACACGTTGAGAACCTGTTACTTTAACTAATGGAACATTGTATTTTTTTGCAACTTCACCTAATCTTATTAATTGGTCAGCATCTGTTACGCCTCCACGCATTTGTGGAATAACAGAGAATGTACCATCATTTTGAATATTTGCATGATAACGTTCGTTTGCGAAGCGTGATTCTTTTTCATCTTGATGGTCATGTGGGTATACCATGTTTAAATAGTAGTTTATTGCTGGACGACATTTTGGACAGCCATTTTTATCTTTAAAGTCTAGTACGTGACGTACTTCTTTAGATGTTTTTAGACCTTTAGCTCTTATTTGCGTAACAATTTGATCACGTGTTAAATCAGTACAAGCACAAATTCCGGTAGGTTTCGCTGCTACAAAGTCATCACCTAATGTGCATTGTAATAACTCGCCAATTTGTCCTTTACATTTACCACATGAATTACCCGCTTTAGTTGCTTTCGTTACTTCTTCCACTGATGTTAATCCTTTAGTCGTAATCGCATTAACAATCGTACCTTTATCTACACCGTTACAGCCACAAATAGTTTCATCGTCTGGCATATCAGCGATAGAAGTTACCGCTTCTTCTCCACCTTTGTACAATAATGATACTAATGTATAGTCTTCTAAAGATTCATGTTTTTTCATCATATTATAGAATCTTGAGCCATCATCTGTATCACCATATAATACTGCTCCGACAACTTGACCATCACTCAAATAGACTTTTTTATAAATATTATCGACACTGTTGAAAATTTCAATACCATGGACATTTTCATTTTCAACAATTTGTCCCGCACTATATAAATCACAACCAGACACTTTTAATGAAGTGAAAGTTGTAGAACCTTTGTACCCTTCTGTTTCTTTTCCAGTTAGGTAGTCAGCTAACACTTTACCTTGTTCATAGAGCGGTGCGACTAAACCATATACTTTGCCGTCATGCTCTGAACATTCGCCAACAGCATAAATATTAGGGTCTGATGTTTGTAAATAATCATTAACAACGATACCTCTATTTACTTCTAGACCTGCATCACGTGCTACTTGAGTAAATGGACGGATACCGACTGCCATGACCACTAAATCTGTTTCGATTATTCTTCCATCCGCCAATTTAATCGCTTCTACATCATCTTTACCAATAATTTCTTTAGAGTTCGCTTGTAACTCGATATTCATACCTTGACGTTCTAAATCCGCTTTAAGCATGCCGCCAGCTTTACGGTCTAACTGCATTTCCATAAGCCATTCTGCTAAGTGTAATACAGTTACTTCCATACCTTGATCCATTAAACCACGTGCACATTCAAGTCCTAATAATCCGCCACCAATAACGACAGCTTTCTTTTTCGTTTTAGCGATTTCAATCATGCGTTCAGTATCTTCTATTGTTCTCCAACCTATAACACTTGGTAAATCTGATCCAGGTATCGGTAATACGAAAGCACTAGAGCCTGTTGCAAATATACAAATATCATAGTTCACTTCAACACCTTTTGATGTTGTTACTGTTTGTGCTGAACGATCAACCGTCTCTACCGGGTCGTTGACGATGAGCTGAATGTTATTTTCTTCATACCATTCATATGGATTCATTATTGTTTCTTCTACAGTCATTTTCTTCTGTAATATATTTGATAACATTATTCTGTTATAGTTTGGATAAGGTTCTTTCCCAATAATTGTAATGTCAAATTGTGAATCTGAACGCTCTAGAATTTCTTCTATCGTTCTTAATCCCGCCATACCGTTTCCAATCATCACTAATTTTTGTTTAGTCATAAAATATGCCCCTTTTATCACTTTAAATTTACTTATTTTCCATTTGCAATTTTTTGTTTTTTAAAATGTTTGATATTCAACATTTGTTTCTTCACTGCTATTCTATAACAGATCCTACTTCAAATGTGATGATTTTCACAAATTAATTAAAAATCGGGGAATTCCCTAATACGTTTAATAACTTGTCCAATTACAATAAAAAACTGAGACAACATAGTGCCTCAGCTTATAAATCCTAATTAAATGTTAATTGCTTTAAACGTTCACTAATAATTTCCTTCAATATATTATCGAAATTAATAGATGGTGTAATATGAAGCGTACCCTGTATATCCATTTCTGAAATGAGTCGTTTTACTTTGTTTACTAGTCGCCCATCATATAAAAACATTGGCACTACAATAAGTTCATCATACTCATTCGAAAGTTGATCCAAGTCATTTCTAAAAGTAATGTCACCATATAGCGTACGACAAAAGATAGGTACAGGTTGATTCATTTTTTCACTAAATTCCTTTAACTCATCATGTGCTTTCGTATATGAGAAACTACCATGTGCGATTAATACAATCGCATAATTAGAGGAGGTAGAAATTTCAACATCTTGAATACGTTTTTCAACTAAATCTACCATATAGTCATGCGTACCAAGCGGTTCACTAATTTCGTAACTTATTTCAGGATGATCTTTTTTGATATTTGATAAAATTTCAGGAACATCGACGATATAATGCATTGCCGAAAAGATCAAAAGAGGTACAACTTTAAATTGAGTTTCACCTTGCTTTATTAAACGACCAATCGTATTTTCAATACTCTTTTCTTCACTTTCAATAAACGCTAATTCATATTCATACGTTTCATCACTTAATAAACGATCTAAGAATTCTCCCAATGCTTTATTTTGATCACCTTTTCTCATGCCGTGTGCCACTAATATATTCGCAACCAATCGCTTCATCCCCTTTATATAAGACTTTAGTGCTTTTAAAATTTGGTCATAAAATGCTTTAATGTTGATTAAAATGATATGTTTTAATCATAATTTAGTCAACTTTTTTCAATAATGTGGTTGAATTAATTCAATAAAAAAGGTTGTGCTATTTACTCATTTAACTTAGTGATAACACAACCCTATTATTGATTACTTAGCTTTTATACTATCACGTGAACCATTTAAATACGCATATACTAAACCAATAAATATACCACCACCGATATAGTTACCAATTAAAGCAAACACAATATTTTTAATAACACCTAACCATGATAGTGCATCTAAATTATAGAACACCATACCTGCGTATAAACCAGCATTGAAGACAACATGTTCATAACCCATGAATACAAACACAACAACACCTACGGCAATAAAGAATGCTCTTGCCAGTCCTTCTTTAAATAACATAGACACGTATATACCAATATTAATAAAGAAATTACAGAAGATCGCTTTAACTAAAATATTTAACCAAGTTGATTCTACCGTTTTCATATGTACTGTCTTACTTAAGCTGGCAATCATTTCTGGCGTCATAATATGCGTCCCTTTCATTAAGAAGAATAATATGAATCCGCCAATAATATTCCCTATAAAACAGAATAAGAAAATGAACAACATCTTATTAATAGTAATGGCTCTATAATACCAGCCGACCGTTAAATACATGAAATTACTAGTTAGTAATTCTGAGTTCGTCAACACAATTAATACTAAAGCTAAACTAAATGCAATCGCACCTAGCAAATTAACTAAACCTTCATTAGTGGCTGCAAATTGCGTTTTAATTGCCAACATAAATACCGTTACGATTGCTAATAAAAAACCTGACACGATTGTTTTCAATGCATATCTACCAGGCGTTTTTGTAGACATAATTTCTTTCGTCTGTACCTGCCCAACAGCAGCTTCTACAATATCACGCGTTGCATGGGTGTCCTCAACCGTTTTATTGTTCTTCAACATATGTATGCCCCCCTGCATCCTTTAAGGTTATGTTTCAATTATATATTTTTTAAAAAAACATGAATAGCTTAAATTTTTTAGGTAAAAAAGTGAGGTAAAATCGTATCATGTAGACACGATTCTACCTCACTTAGTAATTCACTATTTATGTGCTTTAAGTCTTGATAAATAGCGTAAACCTGTAGCAAAAATGCCATAGCCTAGCGCTGTTCTTAAAACATATTTAATTGCACTATTATCAATTGCCTTTGAATTGAGTAGTACTGTTGGTATTAATGTACTAACTGAAAATAAAGCTAGTACTTTTAAATATCTTTCTTTCATATCATCAACCTCATTTCAACTACATTATAACTTAAATATAGTTGAATTTTTTGACATACCTATGACTTTTTTTGTTCCAAGAGTGATTCTAGTTGATCCAATGTAGAATTCATTCCCGCTTCTACACCCATATCAAGTGCTTGTTGCGCCGCATCTTTTGTTGGAAAGATTGAAGTTGACGTTACAAGCGTGCTTTGCGCTGATTCTGAAGTGAAATCAATCAAAATTTGCATCCCAGGTAATGATGTATCTTTCTCACCTTGAGATGTAGCAAAGAAATCTAAGTATTCAATATGATTAGGTTTATCCACCTTTTTATATTCAGTCAATGTGTAACTTGTTTGTTCTGGCATTTCTATCGCAAAGAAGGCATCACCACCGACTACTGGGTTAAAACGAAAAACTTTTGTTTTACCTCCTTGAGGATGAAACCATTGTTCGAATAACGTCTCCGTAGTGTATGCCTCGAAAACTTCATTTATTGGCGCCTCAAACGTTCTATTAAATATAATTTTATTATCTTTTAGTTGAATTGACATTTAAATCCCCCTATCTATTTGTTAAATGCTCTCTGAATTTACCAGTTATTGATTTTAATTACAAAAAAGCTCCCTTCAAAGTTTACATTCATTAATATCTACTTTGTAGGGAGCCATATGAGTATTTTTATTAAGTAGTATAACTAGTGATTAGTCTTCAAGTGGAAATTCTAAATCAAATTCAACATTTAAGTCTTTTCCTAATAAGAAACCACCAGTTTCAAGTTGTTGGTTAAACGTAATGCCATATTTTTCACGGTTAAGGCTACCAGTAATTACTAAACCAGCAGTGTTTTTACCGTTTAATGGATTTAAACTAGTACCTTTATAATCTAAATCAAAAGTTTCTTCATGTGTTTGATCTTTCATAGTTAAGTTACCAGTAACTGATTTATCATCTACTTTAGTAATTTCAAATTTAATTTCTGGGTAGTTTTCAGCGTCTAAGAAATCTGCGCTTTTAAGATGATTATCACGATCTGCTACTTTAGTATCAATTGAATTTGCTTGAACAGTAAAAGTACCTTGCAATGAACTTAAATCATTGAAATCACCTGAAATGTTAGCGTCAAATTCGTTAAAACGTCCTTTAACATTTGATACAACTAAATGTTGAATAGAAAAGTTAACTCCTGAATGTGCTGGATCTAAATTTAAATTAGCCATGTGTACATACCTCCATTATTTAAATTATGAAACTACGTAACTGAAAATCAGCACTATAGTTTGTATAATTATTATACTTAATATAATAAAGAAACTTATATGGAAATACAAGTAAAAAGACTCAAATTTTAAATTTATTAATGTGCTAACATCTCTTCTTTAATATCGTCCTTATCTAATGAGGCAGGATAATACGTTGGCCAATGATCCATTTCTTCAAGTAATGTTTCATTGTTGTTACCCATAAAAATGTGGAAGTGTTCTGCTTTCTTAGGTGCGATATTATGATCACTAAACTGAACGTACTTAGGTAATGTTTGCTTGTCAGAGTGCTTCAATTTAAAAATAAATCTAACTCCACGATTACCTTTCTTATAATCTAGGATTTTTTTACCAACATATTCATACGTTCCAGTAACCTTATTCCCATTTTTTTCAAAAGTAATGTTGTCACCTTTAATATTTATGTTAGAAACGTCAGTTTTGTAACCTTTCTCATAGTATTTTTTATACTCTTTTTCTGTCATAGTGCTATCTTCTTCAGATTTATGTTTCATTACATCATCTAAATCACCATTTTTTAAATAGGGATACACTGATTGCCATTTACCTTCATAATCTGATAATGCACGATCTTTAACTTGTTCATCTTTGAAATAACCATCTGAAATAGCTTTATCATATTTATGTTCAGCTTTTTCGTCTTGTACTTTTATATTGGAACTCAATGCTTTATCTAATACTTCAATATTTTTGTTCATCAATGTTTGATAATTTATCGATGCATCTTTAGATTGTTCTTTATTAAGTGACTCCATATTATAGAATTTTAACGGTTTTGCATTTGTTTCTTTTCTGATTGTTTCAGTTACTTTATTCGCAACATTATCCTCATACAATATGTATTTAACATTTTTCTCATTAATCTCTTTTACTAAGTTTGTAAGTTTTTTTTGAGAAGGATCTTCAGCATTCATATTTTGAATTCCCTTTTGAACAAAGCCATAGCGATCTGCGAGATAACCTAGAGATTCATGAGAAATAAATACAGCATTACCTTGTTTATCTTTAGTAATGTTGTTCATTTTATTATCAATATCATTTAACTCTTTTTCTAATTTTTTAAAATTTTTCTCGTATTCATCTTTATGTTCTGGATCTTTAGTTACTAGCTGATCTTTAATTTCTTTAGCAAACACCTTATTTTTCTCAGGATCTAACCATACATGTGGATCATACCCACCATGATGATGGTGTTCGTGTCCATGTGAATCCTCGTGTTCTTCATCACCGTGTTCGTGTTGGTCTGTTAGTAGTGTTGATTGATCTAGTTTATCTTGTAATGAAACTTTCTTTTTATCATTTTTAATTGTGGCTGCAACTTTCTTAGCGACTGGATCTAAATCATCACCTGTATATACAAATAAATCAGATTGATTAACCTTTAACATGTCTTTCTGAGTTGGTTCATAATCATGTAGGTCTGTGCCAGCAGGATAAATAGACGATACATTGACATGGTTACCACCTATTTCCTCTATAAAGGATTGCAAAGGATATACAGTTGTAGACACATTCATTTTGTTATCACCTTTAGAATCTTTATTAGAACGATCTTCCTTTCCACAAGCGACTAATATAAATACAATAATAGTTATCAAAACAGTAAGACTTAAAAAGCGTTTCATTTTATACCTCCTAAATAGTAATACTTACGATTTAAAAGCATAACTTTATTTGTATAAAATTACAATAGTTTTTTATTTTTTTATTTTCAATTTAATAAAAATCATCTTTTATTAAAAATATCTATCATTGATTAAGTTACTACCTTTCTAAATTTTTAAAAAAAGAAGAATCATAGTGAAGTACACTACAATTCTTATTTGAATCAACATTATTAAATTTATTCCACTTCTCTTTAGTGGTTACAATATAACACAAAATGAATGTCAGCGTTACTCACTATGACATCGTGACTATAAGTATTTCTTCCATTCTTCGACTTTATAAGGATCTTTCACTTTTTTTCCATTTATAAAAACAGTTGGAACAGTATCAATATTATTATCTTCTGTTAGTTCCTTTTGTTTTTCTGCTTTTTTCCAAGCTTCACTGTTCTTAGTCTTATACTGCTTTTTAATGTCAGATTTTTGTTGCGTCGTAATATCTAACTTATCAATTTCTTTATCAAGAAATTGTTCTGTTAACCACTTTTTATCCTCGTCTTTTTGATTCGCGAATACGTTACGTTGAAAAGTTAAGTATTCATTAGGTGCAACTTTTTGCACTGCGTTTCCGGCTCTAGAGCCGACGATTGAATCTTTACCAAGAAATCCAGCATTAATAAATTGATACTCTACTTTATTCGTATCAATATAGTCTTTTTTAATTGTTGGCATTACATTCTTTTCCACTTTTTTACAGTATGGACATTTAAAGTCTCCATACTCAACGATTAAAATTTTGCCATTCTCAGTTTTAGGTGGCTGCTTTTCCTTGTTGTCATTAGAACAAGCACTTATGATGATTATTAAAACCATCATCATACTTATTAACAAAATTCTCTTTTTCATAGATGCTCCTTTGTAATAACATATTAATTCATATTTTCTTCCTTATAATCAGCATCATGTGATTCGATATATTGTTTTGTATCAAAGTTATCAATGCGTTTCGCTTTTTTACCATCAAATTGATAAGTGTAGTAATGAACTTCTTCATTATTACTTAAAGGTTTATACGCTAAGACAACATACTTTCCATCTTCATAAACATAAATATTCGCATCTTTTTTATCAAAGTGTTTAACCATATCTCCTGTATCATTCTTAGACATTTGTTCTTGCTTTTGATCTTGGATTTTTACAGCTTTATCTATTTTATCGACATATTTATCGTTACCACACGCTGCTAGCAATAATATACCGACACTTAACATAACTAATATACGTTTCATATATTCACTCCTATTGCCCAGTTCTCTCTATCTATCATAATACTTCTTTTGCAAATACTATCATACAATGGTTTTAAAATATGCGCTAGTTCATAAAAATTTAGTTTTCTAAAAATATTTATTATTATAAATTAAATATATATTTTAACCCACAACTAAAGTACGGTGTGATTTAATAACTTATCTTGTGTAATAGTTGTAGTTATTTGTTAAAATAAAGGATAATTCTTAAAAACGCAGAGGAGTAGATGAATATGAAATTCGTAACTTTATCACCGGAGGAATTTGAGAAATTTACATCCAGTCATTTCTCTCATTACACACAATCTCGAATTCACTTTGAAAACAGAAATGAATTAAAAGATGATGTGCATGTTGTAGGTGTCAAAGATGACAGCGACAATGTCATCGCTGCAACTTTAATGACTGAGGCACGTGCTTTAAAAGTGTTCAAATACTTTTATACACATCGTGGACCTGTCATGGACTACAGTAATATTGAATTGGTTCACTTTTTCTTTAAATCACTAACAAGTTATTTAAAAAAACATAATTGCTTATATGTATTAGTTGATCCTTATATTTTGGAGAACCTACGTAATGCTGATGGAGAAATTTTAGAAAGTTACGATAACCGAGCAGTCATCAAAACGTTGGAAGATTTAGGTTACAAACATCAAGGATGGACAGTAGGTTATAGCACAATGAGTCAAATACGTTGGTTATCTGTCTTAGATTTAAAAGACAAGTCAGAAGATCAATTATTAAAAGAAATGGACTATCAAACACGTCGTAACATTAAAAAAACGTATGAAATGGGCGTAAAAGTAAGAACGCTACCTATGGATGAAACGGATACGTTCTTTGAATTATTCCAAATGGCCGAAGAAAAACATGGTTTCAAATTTAGAGACAAACCATACTTTTATGAAATGCAAAAAACGTATAAAGACCATGCAATGCTTAAACTTGCCTATATTGATTTAAAGGATTACTTATCTACTCTCCAACAAAAACACGATTCATTAACAGTACAATTATCCGAAGTCGATGCTGTATTAGAGGAAAACCCTAACTCTAAGAAAAATAAAAATAAACGCACACAAATACAACAACAAGTTGATAGTAATGAACGCAAATTAAATGAAACGAAAGATAAAATTGCTGAAGAAGGCGAAACACTTAATCTAGCTGCGGCTTTATACTTATATAATGAACATGAAGTTTATTATTTATCCAGTGGTTCAAATCCTAGATATAATGCGTATATGGGCGCATATCGTTTACAATGGGATATGATTAAATTCGCAAAAGAACATAATGTAGATCGTTATAATTTCTACGGTATTACAGGTGACTTTAGTGAAGATGCTGAAGATTATGGTGTGCAACAATTTAAAAAAGGCTTCAATGCTAATGTTTACGAATACATTGGAGATTTCATTAAACCGATACACCCACTTGCATACAAAGTTAAACAACTATTAGAACGTAAATAACTATAAAGCAAAAAACACTTTTCTAAGTTCAACTTTATGAACTTTAGAAAAGTGTTTTTCATTATTAATCTTCATTAATTACATTTAAGAAACGACGTAATTCTTCTGTCTTAGGATGTTCGAATATTTCGTCTGGTGTACCTTGTTCACCAATACGTCCTTCGTGTATAAAGACGATTTTATTTGAGACTTGGCGTGCAAATCGCATTTCATGCGTTACAATCACCATTGTCATACCTTCATCAGCTAATTCTTTAATTACTCTTAATACGTCATTAACTAATTCTGGATCTAATGCAGAAGTAGGTTCATCAAACAACATTACTTGCGGATTCATAGCTAGTGCTCTAGCAATTGCTACACGTTGTTGTTGACCACCCGAAAGTGCATGTGGACGTTGATCTTTAACACTTGTTAAACCAACTTTTTCGAGTAATCCCATTGCTCTTTCTTTCGCATCTGCTTTACTCATTTTCTTTACAGTTACTAATCCTTCCATTACATTTTCTAATGCAGATTTATGAGGAAATAGATTATAACTTTGAAATACCATACCCGATTGCTTGCGTACGCTCATTTGAGACTTTTTATTATTAGCGGTGTAACTTTCACCATTAACACTAACATTACCTTCAGTCGGAATTTCTAAAGCATTAATCATACGTAGTAATGTCGTTTTACCTGAACCAGATCGTCCAATAAGTGTTATGACTTCCCCTTTTTCTACGTTTAAATCAATGCCTTTAATGACTTCTTTATCATTGAATGATTTATGGATACCACTTAATTCAATCATGAGTTATACCCTCTTTCAATATATGATTCATAGAAGCTTTGGATAACTGAGATAATGAAGCAAATTACCCAATACATAACCGCTACAAGAATATAAATTGTGAAATATTCATATGTTGTAGACGCTACCTCTTGAGCTTTACGGAACATTTCTGCAACTAAGATAAAGCCAAGTAATGATGTATCTTTAATTAAACTTAAGAATGTATTTCCTAAAGCTGGTATTGAAACACGGATCGCTTGAGGTAAAATAATTCTTTGAATCGTTTGTCTATAGTTCATTCCTATAGAATAAGCCGCTTCTGTTTGACCTTTAGGTATAGAAATAATACCACCACGGATAATTTCTGATGCATACGCACCAACATTAAGTGACAAACCGATGATAGCTGAAACAACTGATGATAATGTCCATTGTTCATCAGCATTACCAGTTACTAAGCGTCCTAATTCAGGAATACCATAAAAGATTATGAATAACTGTACGATCATCGGTGTACCACGAATAATTGAAACGTATACTCTTGCGATACCTTTTAAAACTTTACTCGTTGAAATACGCATTAACGCTGTAAATAAAGCAATAATCAAACCTAAGATAAATGTAACTATTGTTATTGGAATAGAATATTTTAATAAACCTTCCAACATTGGTCCAAATGCTTGCCCTGCCGCATCTAATGCATGTTGTTGTTGACTATTTAGGCTCAGAAACATTTTCACCGAACCATTTCTTACCAATTTCCGCTAATTTACCATTTTCTTTTAATGTTTTAAGTCCATCGTTGAAATCAGATACAACTTTATCATCAACATCTTTGTTAAATGTGAATGCTGATTTACTTTGCTCTGCATTTCCTTTGATTGCTTTAATTTTAGCGTTTGGTTTTTGTTTTTTATAATCTAAGTAAGATAAGCTATCGTTGAATGTACCATCAACACGATTAGATAATAATAAGTCCATCGCTTGGTTAAAGCCATCAACTTTAGTAATATCTGAACCTTTATCTTTAGCTAATTGACCATAGTTAGACGTGAATGTTTGAGCCATTTTTTTACCTTTGACGTCATTAAATGATTTAATGTTCTTTTCATTTTCACGTACTACTAAAACTGCGCTTGAATAAGTGTAAGGTGTAGAGAATTTATATTTTTTCTCTCTATCTTTGTTTACACCAACTTGGTTAGCAATAACGTCAAAACGTTTCGCATCTAAACCAGCAAACATTGAATCCCATGATGTTTCATTAAATTTAAGTTTATAACCTTTTTCTTTTGCAACTGCTTTGATTACATCAATATCGTAACCAGTTAATTTGTCTTGTTTATTGTGGAACGTGAATGGTGCATATGTACCTTCAGTACCCACTTTCAGTGTTTTACTATCGCTGTTACTACTACTTGATTTAGAATCACTATTTTTATCAGATGATCCTCCATTACCACAAGCAGCTAACACAAAGATAAGTGCTAAAGCAACAAATAAAAGTCTTTTCATCTACCTTGTCCTCCATATTCCTATTAGATTAGTCAGAATAAATTAATTCTAATCTCATGGGTGGGAATAGTCAACATTATTTTACATTTGCCTAAGTGTTCAGAATGTTTGGATATTAATAAAATAAAAAAGAGACCTAGACATAGAACGTTTTTGTTAAAGGAGCCCTCTATGGTATCCCTTCTATGAAAAAATGCTTAAACATTTTCAACGTTCGTCTTGATCTCTTATTTTAACTATATAAAGTTCATTTAATTATTTTGTAATTTAGCTTCTGCCTTAACCTTTTTCTTACTTTTAATTAAAAATGTAAGCAATAAACTGATGACTGTAATAATAACGGCAAATAAAAATCCTGAATGATAACCATGAAGCATGGCATCAATTTGTATTTGTCCTGCCATTTCTTTTTTATCCATACCTTGATAATCACTCATCGTCGGTTGGAAATTCTTACTTGCTGTACTTAATATTGTTATTAAACCTGCTGTTCCAATTGAACCAGCAATTTGCTGAATGGTATTTGTCATGGATGAGCCATGAGCATTAAGTTCTGGTGTTAGCTGATTCATTGTATGCGTCATTATTGGCATCAAGCCCATTGCAATTCCAATCATACGAATAGCATAAACAGTTGCCAACATTATCGTAGATGTATGTTCATCCATGACTACAAAGTAAGAAGTAGTTATAAGAACAATAGACATACCAATTATTGCTAACACTTTAGCACCAAATGTTTCGTATAACCAACCTGAAATCACAGACATGATAGCCATAACAATTGCTCCAGGTAGTAAGATGAGTCCTGAATCGATAGGCGTTCTTCCTAAAAGATTTTGTACAAACATAGGCAATACTGTTTCAGAACCAATCATCGAAATCATTGTTGCAGCCATAATCGCTAAACCAACTGCAAACTCTTTATTCTTAAATACTTTGAAACTTAGTAATGGCGTTTCAAGTCTCTCTTGACGCCAAATAAATATTCCGACTAATAGTATACCGCCTATTATCGTTATTAATACTAGTGGATCATCCCATCCATCACTTGAAATAGAACTAACACCGTATAATAATCCACCAAATCCTAATATAGATAATATTATAGAAATGAGGTCAATAGGAGTTTTAACTGTTGTTCCAACGTTTTTAATAATTTTTAAAGCTATAAGAAATGTTATTGCTGAAATCGGTGCTACGACATGGAAAAGTGATCTCCAGTCAAAATATTCAACTAAATAACCCGATAATGTAGGACCAATTGCTGGTGCAAGACCTATGACCAATCCAAACATTCCCATATATTTACCACGTTCATGTGGTTTAAAGACATCTAGAATTGTTGTCATCATCAGTGGCATCATAATACCTGAGCCTAATGCTTGAATAATACGCGCGATTAAAAGGATTGTGAAGTTTGGACTAAAACCGCCTAACATCGTCCCGATAAAGAATATCAGAATTCCAGTTAGGAACACTTGTCTTGTTGAGTATCGCTGTATAATGAATGCAGATAATGGAATGACTACACCATTAGTTAGTAAGAATGCAGTTGTTAGCCATTGTACTTGTGAATATTCAATGTTAAAATCTTTCATTATTCTCGGCAACGCTGTAGTGAGTAGCGTTTCATTTAACAACCCGAAAAAGCCACCTAACAACATCGTAAATATCATTACTAATTTTTGTTTATGTGACATATTATTCCCCTCCTATCTACCTAAGCTTTCAATAGATACATTTGACTATTATACATATATAATTTTAAATTTCATATAAATTGTTTGTATTATTTTGTAAATCGTAATAATTACTATTTACTTTTAGCTTACTTTCCTTTATCCTTTTTAAAAAGGAGGAATCAAATATGAAACAAGATTTACAAACAGCACGTCGAAATTTGAATAGTCCTAATATCAAAACTCGCAAACGTGCATTAAAAATAATTAAACAATACAAACGTAATCGTAAATCAGCTTAATGTTATCTATTTCTTCCATAAATAACTCCTACAAAGAAAAAAGGCTGTGACTAAATAAAATGTCTCAGCCTTCTTTTACCATATTGGCAGTAGTTGGTTGATTTGAAAATGCGCTTAAATCAAGTTTTTTCAAACCTACTCATCCTCGTCGGGATGGGACCACGAATTTATTTTAATTTCTGCCCCGCTCCCACTACTTTAATTTAATAATTATAAATAATAATGATCAATTACATTTAAATTGTCATCTAATTCGTAAATAAGTGGTGCACCAGTTTTAATTTCATAACCAATGATATCTTCATCAGATACATTATCTAAATATTTAATTAATGCACGGATTGAATTACCGTGTGCAGCTACTAGAACTGTTTCTCCATCTAATAGATGTTGAGAAATCTTATCTGTCCATATAGGTACCACACGTTCTAACGTTGTTTTTAAACTTTCAGAATAAGGCATCATACGATGATCTAAATGTCTATAACGACGATCTTTTAAATATGATTCACGTTGTTCTTCAGTTTGTGCTGGTGGCTTAACGTCATATGAACGTCGCCATTGATGCACTTGTTCTTCACCAAATTCTTTTCGCGCTTCATCTTTATTAAGACCTTGTAATTTACCATAATGACGCTCATTTAAACGCCAACTTTTATGCACTGGAATCCACTCTTGATCTGATTCAGCTAATAAAAATTGAGTTGTCTCTAATGCTCTCGTTAACAATGAAGTAAACGCCACATCAATTTCAATGCCATTTTCTTTTAATTTATGTCCTGAAGTAATTGCTTCATTTCGTCCTTGCTCAGATAGTTGAACATCTTCCCATCCTGTAAATAAATTTTTAGCATTCCATTCACTTTGACCGTGACGACATAATATTAATTTTGGCATATCAAAACACCTTCCTATACGTTAGTTTTAATTGAATGATTTTGTTTAAAATGACTTAAAACCAATCACTAACTCTAAATTTACTTCCCTATGCTTTGCAACAAGTAACCTACTCTTTTTCTATTACATTTATTATAAAACTATTTCGTTAACTTTCATAATATCTTAAATTCACGCCATTTTTGGCATAAATGACGTTAGTTTGTCATGTTCGTTACCTTCAGTTCATTTTTGATACTATTTTTTGATATTGTAGTAACCTATGTCATTAAATGAGGTGTTATAGTGATTCTACCGTAATCAACAGCAAGACATATTGGGATGCATAATCTAAAAGGATATTAAAAGATACGTAATTATGACTTTACTTAATTTAATAGCAATTTTAGATTACTTACAAAAAACCAATTTCTAAAGGAGATTATTTATTATGAAGAAATCAATTTTTGCATTAATGACAATGGTATCTTTAGGTGCCGCAGGATTAGAATCCGGTCAAGCACATGCGAGTGAAATGACACATGGTCAACAAAATCAATCTTGTCAATATAATCAACATACACAATTACAACACAATCAACCATCTCATCAGAGTCAACATTCTAATGTAGCATCAGCTGCAACTACACAAGCTAATACAACTAATGTTACTACTAATACATCATCAAGTAACTCCGAATCTACGGCCGATAATAGCTCATCTAGCAACACTTCAAGTGATGACAATTCATCTAAAGAAAGCTCATCAAGTGAAAGTACATCTTCAGTATACAAACAATTTATCGCAGCTGGCGGAACAGAAGAATTATGGGAGAAAATTGTCTTACCTGAATCAGGTGGAGACCCTAATGCGTCTAATGGACAATATCATGGTTTAGGACAGACAAATCAATCTTGGGGCTATGGCTCTGTCGAAACGCAAACAAAAGGCATGATTTCATATGCTAAAGAACGTTATGGTTCAATTGAAGTTGCAATTAGTTTCCGTGAATCTAACGGTTGGTGGTAAAATTTAACAGAGCTTAAGTTCTGAGGCAGAACGCTTAGAATTTATGTTTAAATAACTCGAAAAGCGTCCGGGACATAAATTTTCTGGATAAGTATAACAGACAATTTCTATTGAAATAATATAGGAATTGTCTTTTTTTATTTTAATGTAGAATTCCATATGAATTCAAAGTATTTTGGTGCGACTCTTGGCGTTTTAATTATTGAACACAAGTGCTGTTGCACTTGTATAAGGCGTTCTAAGATAGAATACAAAACATAGTTGCGAAGACTCCTAGGGTAGAGCAGTGCCAGTCGAAGACTACAGGCTGAGACGGCATCCCAGGAACGCGAAGCAGCTTATGTGAGTAATCATCTATCTAAGAACGCCTTTAGAGGACTACAGGCACGAGCCTTTCCTGCAAGAAAGTGTCGCAACTATAATGAGTAAAAATTCATCTAAGAATTTCTTTACAACCCAGTCCCCTAGGCAATTGAGCCAATAATACGAAGTATTATAAATAAAGAAGCTAGTAAATGAAGTTTTTAAGAGTCATTTACTGGCTTCTTTATTCGTAATCACTATTTTCAGAAAAAAATCATTAAAATTAACAATGCTTTTGTTCAGAATCTATTCATCTTACTTTTACAAAGTATCCGGTTCTGGATGTACATATACTGATGATATACCTTTACTATGCAAGTGATTCTCCACTCGATCACAAATATCATGTGCTTGTTGAAGAGACAAATGTGCATCAACAACAATCGTAACATCTAAAAATATACTACTTCCATGGTAGCGTCCTTTAAGATTGTTCACATCTTTGACATCATCCACTTCCAATACAATATTACGATATTCTTCAAGATCCTGTTCATTGAATCCATCGCTAAGTGCAAAAATTGACTCTCTAAAAATACCAAATCCGGTATAAATAATTAAAAATCCTAGAATCGTTGCTAAAATAACATCGACAATAGGTAAACCAAATTGAGTAAATACTAGACCAATTGCCGTACCCATACTAACTAATCCATCTGATAAGTTATCTTTTGCAGCGGACTTTAACGAACTACTCATCGTTTTCTGAGCTAATCTATGATTTATTGCAAACACACCTATCATAATTAACCCACTTATTAAACTTACAAATATTGTGACTACATTTGGTGTATTGTGCTCATTTGTAAATATTCTAGGTGCATTTTCAATCACAACTTGAATACCCACGAACATGATAATAAATGATACCAACAACGTTGAAATATTTTCAGATTTCAAATGACCATAAGGATGATTTTTATCTGCTGGTTTTATTGAAATTTTCAACCCAACAATAACAGCTATAGATACAATAATATCTGTCATATTATTCAAAGCATCTGCTCTAACAGCTGCTGAATCAAAAACAAATCCAGTAATATATTTAGAAACAGATAAAATAATGTATACTACTAAACTTAAATAAGCCCCTCTTTGTGCCAATTTAAGATTTTCACTTTGAGACATTTTGTTAACCACCTTAAATGCTTTAATATCAATAGTATGTACTATCAAAATATGAATGACAACGTTTTTTGATTTCTATAAAATCCGTATAATTAATCTAATTAAATTTTTAGCAAAACCTAAATTTCACTTTAGCTAAAGCTATAAAATTGTCACTCTTTAAAGTCATTTGAAGTTTCGTATTATAAAAATAAATCACCTAAAGTTGCACGTCATTTAATCCTTTAAAATCCACTTTGAAACAATAAATGTAATTGGAATAGTAATAATTAAACCTGCAAATGGTGCGATTTCAGATGGAAATTGAAACCACTTAACAAAGACATATAATAATAATGTTTGCATACCCATATTTATAACTTGAGTTAATGGAAAGCTTAAAAATTTCTTAAACGTTGGTCTTACTTTATAAACGAAATAACAATTTAAATAATAAGAAATAACAAAACTTACTAAGAAACCAGCAATATGACTAATCATATAATTCACGTGAAATAATTTTAATAATAATAAATACACAATATAATAATTAAGGGTATTAATCCCCCCCACAATTATAAATTTAATAATCTCAAAGTGGGTTTGATTCAATTTCATCGTCTTTCTCCTTTGTCGTCATTTTTCTTTTTTAATTTTCAAACGGCAGTATTTTAAACGAATATTTTTCTGAAATATGATGAAACTCTTTGAAGTTAGTTAAATCTGCTTCATCTGCTGGTGTAATTTCAAATAGGTAAATTTCATAAGGTAAATGTGATAATGTTATGTGACGCTTATTGCTATCAATTTGCGATTTTACATCTTCTAGTCGTTGTTCACTACGAATATGTACATCAGTGAAAATAATTATATTTATAATCGCAAAGATAAGTATACAACTTTTTAAAAGATTATAATGGTTCAACGTCAAAATGCCTAATTCTGAAATTAAACTAATGAGTACAATTATACAAAGTAAATATGCTAAATAAAATTGTCGAACTGAAACTTCAGTAATTAAAATAACTGGTAACACGCTAATTGGAATAGAAACAAGTGACATAAAAACCAACAATCGATTATATGGTAATTGAATGACTAACTTACATGAAATTGCAATGCTAACCATCATTATAAGACACAATAGAGTATTAATGACTTCAAACGTAAATGTCTCTGACAATTGTTTCAAATTAAAAGGTTCATATATAAAGATTTTATATATAGGCAATATACAAATACCTATTTGTAAAATGATTCGCTTTATTGTAGGTAAAGTTAAGAACACACTACTTTTTAATAGCAATATCATTAGAATAATCACTATTAAGGATAAAATAATAATATTATTAAAAAAGAGATATCTTGGAATATCTTTTAGAAGTGATATTTCGAACTTATGGTTTAACCCAAGCATGTCTAAGTGTCCTCTTAATGCCTCAACACTTGAAAAGATATAAATATATTTATCATTTAATAGCATCATCATCGCACCACTTAATGAAAGCAACCAACCAAGTATCAGACAATAATAAAACTTATGATTGCGTATGGCATAATAAATCATTCCTACAAGTAATATACTGGCATTATAAAAAGCTAAAGGTTCAGCAAACCACTGTCCCAATGTACATATTAGCCAAAATATAAAAACTTCAATACGACTAAATTCATCTTTATTAAGTAATACTTTTATTATAAAACTTAAGATATATAAAGAAAAACATGTGCCAAAAACATATGTATAAAAAAATTCAAAATTACCATAACTTTGTGCAAACAAGGAATTGGGTATAATAAATAATAAAACAGTGCTTAATATTAAATAATTTGTGTCACCAAACTGATTCAATAATCTTAATAAAAGTACCACGATAAAAATTGATATAAACGCAAATGATAATGTACGAAGTAATATAGAATGGACACTTGCAAATTCTAATAAATTGCTAATGTATCTTCCATTAAAATTATTAAAAGTATTACTGACCACTTGCATACCGTGGCCACTACCCCAAAACCAATCTGTACTATGTAAGGGGATAATGTAGCCTAAATAGCCATAATATAGGATCAATCCAATCATCCAGATGTAAAATTCATGATGTTTAAGTCTATGCATGTCGAACTCCTTTATGTCATAAGGTTAATTAAATTAGCACTCGTTTTGGCTCAACTAATTATATTATATTCTTTTTTTATTAATTATACATTCAAACATTATTTTATACTAATTTTAAATATATAAACTATTGGAGGTCTACTAAGATGAATCTTAGAAAAATAGTCATTGCCACTGATTCATTTAAAGAGAGCATGTCAGCTAAAGAAGCTGGTTTAGCAATACAAGATGGTTTCAAGAAAATATTTCATGAAGATATTCACTATGACATTATCCCAATGGCAGATGGTGGTGAAGGTACAACAGATGCTCTAAAGGAAGCGCTTAATGCTAAGACGTACACCATTCCAGTTCATGACCCATTGCATAGAAACATTGAAGCTTCATATGCACTTTCCCAGGATAATCAAGTAGCTATCATTGAAATGGCTGCATCATCAGGACTAGATTTATTGACAGATGAAGAACGTAATCCACTTATTACATCTACTTACGGTGTTGGAGAAATAATATTAGATGCGCTTGATCATCATGTTACTAAGATCATTTTAGGCATTGGAGGAAGTGCTACCAATGATGGCGGTAGTGGCATGTTATGTGCATTAGGCGCTCAATTTCTTGATTCTAAAAATCAACCTTTAAAACTCGGTGGCGGCTACTTATCTGAGCTAGCAAAAATTGACTTTTCAAACTTAGATCAAAGACTTAAGCACGTCACATTTGAAGTTGCTTGTGATGTGACAAACCCGTTATTAGGTGCTAATGGCGCAACTGAAATCTATGGTCCTCAAAAAGGTGCTGACGCTAAGATGATACCAAAGTTGGATTCCGCACTTACAACCTATCATGATATGATAGAACGAGAACTAAATGTAAGTGTCAAAGATATCCCAGGTGCCGGTGCTGCTGGTGGATTAGGTGCAGGTATCCTCGCATTCTTCAATGCGTCACTTTCTAACGGTATTGATATTGTATTAAAAGAAATTGACTTTTCGAGAAGAGTGCAGGATGCAGATCTTGTCATAACTGGTGAAGGAAAGATGGATGCTCAAACAGTCTTTGGTAAAACACCTATCGGAGTAGCTAAAGCAGCAAAAGAACATCACGTTCCTGTTATAGCTATTTGTGGTAGTCTTGCCGAAGGATACCAAGATGTTTATAAGCATGGCATTGACAGTGCATTTAGTTTAATTGAGCAACCAGAATCATTGCCTTCATTATTAAATAACGCTAAACGAAACATGACACATACTGCTGAAAATATTGCAAGACTATTCAAACTAACTATTTAAAATATGAGGTGACTATCTTGAAACGAACAGACAAATATAAAGATTCTTACAAATATGATGAACAATATCGCAAACTTAACCGACAAAGCGCGGATGGACGTGCGCGTCATGAACGACGCGAAAGTCAAGAAGCATACAATCGTAACAATTCACGTTATCGAGGTGATGATCCGAGATATCGTAATGATGACCATCGATATCAAGATGATTATGATTATCGTGAGGATTATCGCCGACGTAATGATGAATACGATGAAGATGGTAATAGATACTATAACGATCGTGACTTTAGACGCGAACAACAGTTAGAAGAAGAGAACGAAAAAAATAAGAAATCTAAAAAATGGCTAATTGCTATTATTGCAATATTGTTGATTATCGTAGCGGTATTTGCCACAAGAGCAATACTTAATAACAATAGTAGTGATAACCAACAAACGAATAATGCTTCTAATGACAACAATGTATCTAAAGATTATAAAAATGAAGTACAAAATCAAAGTGATAATATCAAACAACAAGTAGAAGATGCTAAAAATGACATTAAAGATAAAGTAGACACTGACTCAAGAATTAAACAAATTCAAGAGGATGTTAATAACTTAAAAAATAGTGAACAAACTGGTGAAGATTCTAAATTAACTAAATTTTATCAAGAGCAAGTCAATAAATTAAAAGAAGCTAATAATGCTCAACAAAATAACGAAAGCCAAAGTAAAGTTAATGACTTACTCAACGATGTAAATACAAAATTTGATGAAATTAAAGAGAAATTAAATAGTATTCTTGGAAATTCAAGTGATACAAATTCACAATAATTGGCTTGATTGAGAAAGCTTAAATTCAAAACTTTTTGAAAGTTAATCAACCTATATTAGGCGACACAATGAATTCTGTGTCGCTTTTTTATTTTGTAAATTACAAATATACAAAAAACCTTTATAATGTAGTTTGCACACTTTTTAAGGAGAAACATTATGCAACCTTCAACTCATACAAAATTACCCCTATTGCTTCTAATAGTATTAGGTGTAATGACTGCATTTGGACCTATGATTATTGATATGTATTTACCCGCATTACCTGAAGCACAACATCAATTTAGGTCATCAACATCTGAAATACAACTTACATTATCATTTGCAATGATAGGTTTAGCACTTGGCCAATTCCTATTTGGCCCATTATCTGATGCATATGGTCGTAAAAGAATGGGTCTTATCATATTATGTATATTTTTCTTAGCCACACTTAGTGGCGTATTCGCTACTAACCTAATTTTATTTTTATGTATTCGTTTTACCCAAGGGTTTACAGCCGGTGGTATTATCGTTATAGCCAAAGCTTTCGCTGGAGATAGATACGAGGGCGATTTATTAGCAAAATTTCTAGCATCATTAATGGTCGTGAATGGTATTGTTACTATCATCATGCCATTACTCGGTGGACTATCGTTAACACTTGGATCATGGAGAATTGTATTCATTATCCTAACATTTATAAGTCTATTTGTACTATTAGGCGTCGCTACAATGATGCCAAAGACACATAAATCGGAACACAAATCACTTAACTTTAAAGACATTTTATTAGATTTCGGTAGTCTAATGAAAAAACCACGATTCATTATTCCAATGTTTCTACAGGGGTTAACGTATGTAATGTTATTTAGTTTTTCATCCGCTTCTCCATTTATTACGCAAAAGATTTATAATATGACACCTCAACAATTCAGTATCATGGTCGCTGTTAATGGTGTCGGTTTAATTATCGTAAGTCAGATCGTCGCACTTCTTGTAGCTTATATTAATCGTTTCAAACTTATGATTTATTTAACCTTAATACAAGTTGTAGGTGTCATTTTAATTGTGATTACACTTGCAGTTCATGGTCCCTTATGGATTTTACTTATCGCATTTTTCTTAAATGTATGTCCTGTTACGTCTATTGGGCCACTTGGTTTTTCAATGGCAATGGAAGAACGTACTGGTGGTAGTGGTAATGCGTCTAGTTTATTAGGACTATTCCAATTTATACTTGGTGGTATTATCTCTCCTATTGTAGGACTCAAAGGACAATATGACGCAACCCCATACATTTTCGTTATTATGATAACAGCAGTCATTTTAATAACACTACAAGTGATTTATTTTAGAAATCATCGTAACCCAGCATAATAAATCTTTTATTCAATATAACTAGAAGATTAAGACAAAGGATTAAAATGCTACATAAAATCATGCAGTAGTCGACTAAACTGAGAAGATGCTCATATCGAGCTTTTCTCAGTTTTTGCATTTCATTTTAAAATGAGTCCATTAATTTAAAATCAAAGTTACTCGTTCACAATATTTTAATAACTTTCCAACAAATAGGTGACAGCTATATTTTTTCTAATTGATAATAATTATTAACGATTATAATGAAAGTAAATAAAGGAGGAGTTTTAATGATTACAAATGAATCTATCGTTGCAGAAATTGTTACTGATATCCCACTAAGTGCTGATATTTTCAGAAAATATGGCATCGACTTTTGTTGCGGTGGCAATATATCTATAAATGAGGCAGTTAAAAATAAAAAAGTTGATGCAGAAACTTTAATAGATGAAATTAATGAACTTCCAAACCATGATCAAGGAAACATTAATGTGAAATATCTTGATGCACCGTCATTAATTCAATATATACAATCTCGCTATCACGAAACAATACGTGAAGAATTTAAGAATCTATCCCCTTATGTTACAAAAATTGCTAAAGTTCATGGACCGAACCATCCATTTCTAATTCAGTTACAAGATTTATATCGTCAATATCGAGATGGTATGCTTAAGCATATGGCTCAAGAAGATGAACATGATTTCCCAGCGTTAATTAAACTTTCTCGTGGTGAACAAGTAGATCATTCATCTGATATCATTCAAAGCTTAGTTGACGACCACACTCAAACAGGACAAGTACTTGAAGATATGCGTGAATTAACTAACCAATATCAACCTCCTAGTGAAGCTTGCCAAACTTGGAGATTAGTATATCATCGTCTAGAGAATTTAGAACGTGAAACTCATGAGCATGTACATTTAGAAAATCACGTACTCTTTAACAAATTCAGTTAGAACAGGAAGTGTTGACTACGGTAACTAAAATAGCCGGCCATACATTTTTAGCACAATTAGGAAAGAAACGTTTACGACCAGGGGGGTGTTAGCAACAAATTGGCTTATAAATAAAGGACACTTCACCAGTGGCAAACGTGTTTTAGAAGTAGCTTGTAATATGTGTACAACTTCTATTGAATTAGCTCAAAAATATAATTGCCACATTGAGGGCGTAGAATTAAATAAAACCGCTTTAGAAAAAGGTAAACAAAATGTTTCGAAACACAATTTAGATAAGCTTATTCATTTAACGCAAGCCAATGCTATGAAATTACCTTTTGAAGATAAGAGTTTTGATATTATTTTAAATGAAGCGATGCTAACAATGTTGCCTTATCAGATTAAGGAAAAAGTGCTAAATGAATATTATCGAGTATTAAAGCCGAATGGCATTATACTTACACATGACATTGCAATTATTAATAGACAAGAGGCACCAACAGTCATTGATGAATTAAGTAACGCCATCAATATGAAAGTTACACCTTTATCGCCTGAAGATTGGTATCAACTCTATCAAGAAGCTGGTTTTTCAAATATTGAGTCTAAAGTAGGTCCACTATCTTTAATGACTCCAATAGGCATGATTCGAGATGAAGGCCTCCTTGGTACGTTAAAAATTATTAAAAACGCTCTAAAATTAACTAATCGCAAAATGTTTATCAAAATGTTTAAAACAATGCGTAAACATAAAAAGAATATGAATTATATCGTTCATGCAATTAGAAAATAAATTGTGAAAGTATAACAAGAACTGAGAAACGCTTAAAAGAGCGCCTCCTCAGTTCTTTTAATTACAGTATTTTATAGTTTTGTAATACCTATTTTATCTCAATCTTTTGTCTGATCCTCTATAGGAATCCAAATTTCCGTAATATAATCACTACTTTGGGTATTTCCTGGTAAATAATGTTCAAACATAGGTGCTCTAATCGTCTTAAATTTAGCTTGAGGTAATAACTCTTGATAGATTTTAGGCATTATCGATTTAATCGCTTCGGGAACTTTTCCTTTCGCATCTATAACAACATACTTATGAGCTGACAATTCGAGTGTATTAAAGTGCGAATCATTATTATTCGAATTATCACAAGGTACACCAATGAAATAGTCGAAATGATTATCTTCTTTCTGTAAAATGACGCCTAACATTCCTGATAATGTTTGATTACTAAGTTATATTAAATCATCTACAACCCCATCATTATTTACTTTTTGCCAAAATGACGGTATATCTTTTTGCATCTCATCGCCACTCTCATACTTTCTTAAGACACCGATGAGTTGAACATGATTTAACTGTTCCAATTTATATTGTATTGCCATTCAAATGTCCCCTTTTTCATTTATTCTATATCAATAAAGTCAAAATCCATATTAATATACGAGATGACCACTAAGGTATATAATAAATTTACTTAAATTAAGTGATGTAAATCATAAAAGTGTCTTTGAGGAGAATAAGGATGAAAAGAACGATATTATCAATCAAACCAATTAGCCAATTATTTCCAATTCCAATGGTCATGGGCTGCGAAGGTGTTTCAGCAGCAATGTTACTTCAATATAACAGTCATAATATTAAAGCAACTGAAATTATGAAACATTGGCCCAAACATCCTAATAATCCCTATAAAGGCTATGTGGGTCATCACTTACTTGTCAAATTGGGTCATCATCAAACCATCTTTCCAGATGCTTATGTTCCATATTTACAAACAATTGATTCACGTATTGTTGATGGCACAGGTACTGACCTAACATCGTTAGAGACCGTAATCGATTCAGGTCAACCGGTCATCATGTACCACACGAGTTTAGGACGTAAACCATTTCGAAAACACTTTACATTTGATGATCATGAGAAAGAACTCGTTTCTAACATTCATGTTACGCTATTAATTGGATACGATAATAAATATTACTATTATATAGATCCCTTATGGAGTCATTTATTTAAATTTGTTATCTTTCCTGCTATAGTTCCTAATCGCTTTCAAATTATTAAAATTGCAAAGTCGAAATTAGAACGTAGCTTTAACGCTCCTGGTCGTACATGTATTTATCTTAAAGTAAACACCAATGATTAATAGTTACTGTTAAGTGAGGTCGAGATAATTTAAGACACTTCCCGATCTCACATATATTTTATTCATCACTAATATCAAATGTTACTAAAGCGTTATTGATTTCTTGATTAATATCACTCGTTCTCCATTGTCGTTGATACCCTAAGCAGGGACAAATATATGTGATGCCATTTTCACTAATCATCTTGCGAAAATGCACATGCCCCATAATGCTATAACGAATGGAATAGGTTGAATAAAATTCATCAAAGTCCTTAGTACCAATATAAGCATTAAAGAAATCAAAAATGCGATGCGGCATAGGTACTATAAATTGAGGATGCGTAACAATGTGTGTCATTAAAATAACATGTTTATCTTTCACTTGTTCTAAGTCTTCTTGTATTTGTTTAGCCGCCTCTTTAGATAACACTCTGTCATCAATATCCCAATCAATTTTCACTTTATCTTGCCATGTGGCACCATAATATTTCCCTCTTTTAATTCGATCCAAATCAAATTTGCTATCCGCATAGCTATAATCATACCAAGCTGTATGTCCAACAATTGCCCAATTATTATTAATAATATAAGGTTTTCCGATTAAACAATCTGGCTTGCTAGCATAAAATTCATAAATTTGCTTTGAACTGAGTGATGCTTCTGAAGTCCAATAGTCATGATTACCAGGCACGAATAAGATTGGTATACGACATTTTTCTTTTAAGTCTTGAATAAATTGATAACCTTGCTGAAAATGATTAGACATATCTCCTGCAATTAATAATAAATCAACACTTCTTTGTTCCGCAATATGGGCGAGTGCATCAAGATATGCTTGTGGCTCTAGTTTAGGATGTCGATCGATATGTAAATCTGAAATTGCACCTATCTTCATTAATGTCTTCCCTCTTACTTGTTTTGAATTGAAATCATTATGTCATAGTTATTATTAATAATAAATAAATCTGTTTATTAAATTTTCAGAAATTTGTTTATATTCTATACAATAAAGAGTATAATAAAATTGCCTTTTAGCAAAGTTACATAATTTGTGAACAATTATTATCAAAATCGCTTTTTATCTAAAATTTAACAACTATTGAACAAACGCTATACTTTGTTAAAAGAAAAATTCTTTACATAAAAAGAAAGCGTTTACAACTAAAAATTAAAAATCGCATCATTGCTTTCTAAGGAGGAAGTATATGGCTAGACAGTTGGAAAGAGAACTAAACAACAGGCATATTCAATTAATTGCGATTGGGGGCGCAATTGGTACAGGATTATTCCTAGGTTCAGGACAAACAATTGCTTTAACAGGACCTTCCCTTTTACTAACATACATGATTATTGGTATGGTCATGTTTGCATTCATGCGAGCACTTGGAGAATTGTTATTAAGTAATACACGCTTTAATTCATTTGTAGATATTGCGAACGAATACATAGGTCCCTTTGCCGGATTTGTCATTGGTTGGACATATTGGCTCGCTTGGATTGCTTCAAGTATGTCAGATTTAACAGCAATGGGACAATATTTTAGTTTTTGGTTCCCACAAGTTCCACATTGGATTACCGTCTTGTTCATAGTATTAATGTTAATCTCTTTTAACATGTTAGGTGCAAGATTATTCGGTGAATTGGAATTTTGGTTCTCAATTATCAAGATTGTTACTATTATTGCGATGATCATCGTTGGACTTGTCATGATATTCTTCTCATTTAAAACATCTTATGGTCATGCATCGTTTAGTAACTTAACTAATCACGGCGGTATCTTCCCTAATGGGCCATTTGGATTCTTAATGGCATTCCAAATTGCCGTTTATTCATTTATTGGTATTGAACTTATCGGGGTAACTGCTGGTGAGACGAAAGACCCTAGAAATGTAATTCCTAAAGCGATTAATAACGTGCCTATACGTATCTTATTATTTTACGTCGGTGGTTTATTAGTCATCATGTCGGTTATTCCTTGGAATAAAATAGACTCAAATAGTAGTCCATTCGTAACGATGTTTAGTTTAATCGGCTTACCATTCGCTGCCGGACTAGTAAACTTTGTAGTATTAACTGCCGCAGCATCAGCAACAAACAGTGGTATTTATTCTAATAGTCGTATTTTATTCGGACTTGCTAAACAAGGTTTAGGACCTAAAGTTTTAAGCAAAACAAATGATAGCAGTGTTCCCTACTTATCTATGTTAGTATCATCTGGTACCTTATTAGCAGCAGCATTGCTTAATTTTATTTTCCCAGATGCCATTAAATTATTTATTTATGTTACAACACTGTCAACTGTTCTATTTTTAGTAGTATGGGCAATGATTATCATTTCTTATATTGTTTTCGTTAAAAAGAATTTAGAAGAACACCATAAGAATAAATTTAAACTCTTTGGCGGACTTAAGACAGCATATGTCGTACTCGCATTTTTCGCGTTTGTGTTTGTACTACTATTCTTTAGCGAAGATACAAGAGCGGCCATTTTCATTTCACCAATTTGGTTTATCTTCTTGTTCATCTTTTATAGAAAATACAAGTCTAATGCAGAAGACTTAGCAGAACGAACTCGTAGTCAAGGTCGTAATTCAATTAATTATTAATCATCACATTAATTAATTGATAAACGAAATTTTTCAATTTATATAAGCAAATTAAACTGAGAAGATGCTTAAATCAAGCTTTTCTCAGTTTTTATATTTTTATGATCTTAACTCTGTTCTCACTATAATACAACTTTATTCAACTACTCCCAATTTTAAACATTTCAAACAACTCTATATTGATAACCACTTTAATTCATATATCCGTTTATAGACACTTAAATATGGTAAATAGGTTGCCATTTTTGGTAGCCTATCATGTCACATGGTAAACTATTAGTATTCATTTTATAAAGGAGTTATTCATGGAGCTATTAGAGGCATTTTTATTATTTATATTCGCAGTTATTATTAGTTCTATTATTTATAATAGGTTCCCTAAAATTCCTACTGCTTTTATTCAAATCGCATTGGGTGTCTGCTTATTTGTGCTACCTATTCCAATGCACTTTGAATTTGAATCGGAAGTCTTTATGATGGCTGTTATCGCCCCTCTGCTATTTGTGGATGGTACTCATATTTCCAGAACAAAGTTACTTGAGTATCGTAAACCCATTGTTCTTATGGCAATGGCCCTTGTATTTACTACCGTTATTGGTGTAGGTTTCTTTATTCACTGGATTTGGGCTGATTTACCAATGCCAGCCGCATTTGCAATTGCTGCAATTCTTTGCCCTACTGATGCA
This sequence comes from Staphylococcus sp. HMSC14D10, assembly GCF_001808125.1. Classification (NCBI taxonomy): domain Bacteria; kingdom Bacillati; phylum Bacillota; class Bacilli; order Caryophanales; family Staphylococcaceae; genus Staphylococcus; species Staphylococcus sp. HMSC14D10. Next base: position 170,129 of record NZ_KV792266.1, read on the forward strand.
GTCGCAGTTTCCGCAATTACTAAAGGTAAGATATTACCTAAAGGGTCAATGTCAATTCTTGAAGGTGAATCATTACTTAATGACGCCGCAGGTATCATTTCATTTAAAATTGCAGTTACTGCACTTGTAACTGGTAGTTTTTCAGCATTTGATGCAATTGGCCAATTTATTATTTCAACTATTTTAGGTGTGTTAATTGGTATCATTGTTGGCGCACTAGTCGTAACTTTAAGAGTTTATTTAACTGCCAATAAAGGCATGAAAGATAGTAATACGTTAACATTCATTCAATTACTTACTCCTTTCGCCGTTTATTTTATTGGCGAAGAGCTTCACGCATCAGGAATTATAGCCGTAGTTGTCGCTGGTTTAATCCATGGTTTAGAACGCGACCGTTTAATTCGTGCCCAAACGGAATTACAAATGAACTATAACCAAATATGGAATACGCTAAGTTATGCGTTAAATGGCTTTGTATTTGTTGTATTAGGATATATCGTTCCCGAAGTAGTTATGGAAATTATTCATGACGAACCACAAAACATTGTATTTTTAATTACAACCGCGCTATTAATTGCGCTAGCGATTTATGTATTTAGATTTGTTTGGGTGTACTTATTATTTAAAGATTTTTATTATCCAAACAACGTTCAATCCTATTTAGATGATGAAGAAGATGCTGGACCACCGAAGCGTAATCACTATGCCTTTATTATGACAATGTGTGGGATACACGGTACCATTTCCTTATCAATGGCACTAACACTTCCATATATGATGGATGGTAACCAAGAGTTTATATATCGTAATGATCTGTTATTCATCGCTTCATTTATGGTATTAACTAGCTTAATTCTCGCTCAAGTTGTTCTACCGTTTATCACACCATCTGAAAAGATCTCAGAATTTAAAGGTATGTCCTATCAATCAGCTAAAATATTCATGGTTCAACAAGTACTCGATGCATTTAAAAAGAAAAACTCTGAAGAAAAAAGTATGGATTATCGACCAATATTAAATCAATATTTTAATGAGTTATCATTCTTAATCAATATGGAACCGGACAATAAAAATACGAAAGAATTACGTCGCCTTCAAGAAATAGCTGAAGAAGAAGAAACAAGAACACTAGAGCGATTAATCGAAAAAGAAAGAATTACTAAGAAGGATTTAACAGACTATCGCAATATTACGGAATTCAGTCAATCTTATCGTGAAATGTCTATTATAAGAAAAATAAGTCGTTTCTTTAAATTAATCGGCTTACGATTTAAAGCTCGTAAAGAATCACGAAAAGAGACACATCGCATCCATAAAGAAAACCGAGGATTATTAAAAGAAGAACATCATGCTACACCAGAACAAAATAAAATGGATATTAAAGCTAAGCGTGAAGAATATAAAGCTGAACGTCAAAAAGTAAAAGACGAGAAAAAGGCACAAAGAGAAGAATGTGCAAATAGCTTTAACAAAGTGCAACAATTAATGCGTGTTGTTAATCACAATATTTTTATGAAAATGCGTCAAGAACAAAATAGTTCAAATGTCTTAGAAGTGAGTTTAATTATTAACCAATATCACAACTTATCTCGTACGATTCGTCACAATAAGAATAGAAAGCAACAAAAAAATCAAAACAAAGAAGTATATGAACTTACTACACAGCAACAACAAGATGTAAAATTGGAAGCATTATACATCCAACGTACCATTTTAGATGAATTAATTTCACGAAATAAAGTAACTAATGAAGTTGCAACCCAATTACGAGAAAACATCAATTACAATGAAATCGTTCTAGCACATGAAGTAAGCAACGCTCACTAAAAATCAATTAAAGCCCATAGATAATGTAACCTTGCATTATCTATGGGCTTTTCTATAAGTTTATTTGTGTAATTTAAATGGTACAGTTGCTAAAATAACATTCTTTTGATAGAATAAGTGCATTTTTAATCTAATACTCGTTTGATTGTGTAAGAAGTTATGCCATGATTTTTTTGTAATAAACTGAGGCACAACAACTGTAATGACATAATTTTTATCATTCGCTTTTTTATTGATCTTATCAATAAATCTTGAAATTGGTCTAATGACACTACGATATTCAGAATGTAAGATGACTAAACGCACATCCGGATAATGACGTTGCCATTTTTCAGCAAAGCATTTATCCGCTTCATCTCCAAATGAAACATGAACTGCTATGACATCATCAGCAATCATTTGAGCATAATATACTGATTTATCAATGGCTGACGTAATGGTACTTACAGGAACAATTGCTAAATTTTTATCAACAATTGGCATATCTTGTACCATTGCAGTCGATTTCAACTGTTTAGCAATATCTTTATAATGACCTTTGATACGTAGGAATACAATCACAATTAAAGGTAAAAATATCAATATTGGCCATACATGGCTAAATTTAGTGATCAAGAAAATCATAAATACGATAAATGTAATTGTTCCACCTATCGCGTTGGCAATTAATTTGCGAGACCACCCTTTTTCTCTGCCTCTAATCCATTTAAGTACCATGCCATATTGTGCTAATGTGAATGGAATAAATACACCTACAGCATAGAGTGGAATCAAGTTCTCAGTTTTACCATCAAAAATGATAATAAGCAAGATAGCCCCAACACCTAAAGTGATGATAGAGTTCGAATAACCTAAGCGATCTCCTCGAACACTAAACATACGCGGCATATATTTATCTTTCGCCATGCTAGCGGCAAGCATTGGAAATGCTGTAAAACCTGTATTCGCTGCTAAAACTAAAATCATTACTGTTGTAGCCTGAACAAAATAATAACCAGCATTGTGTCCTAGAATGTTCATTGCTAATTGAGACAATACGGTCGTCTCAGTCTCAGGCATTACGCCGTACCAATAGGCTAAACCTACAATGCCTACTAATAGAAATGCAAGGATGCCACCCATTGTAACTAATGTTTTAACAGCATTCTTAGGACCAGGATCTTTAAAATTTGTTACCGCATTAGATATAGCTTCTACGCCTGTTAAAGATGATGCCCCAGATGAGAATGCTTTTAATAGTAAGAATAGCGTAACACCAGGCACAGCTGTTCCCACTGTTGCGTGCATATGTGGTTCAGCTTGGCCAGTTGCAACTTTCCATACACCTACAACAATCATAATAATTAACCCGATAATGAATAAATAGACTGGATAAGACAATACTGTAGCAGATTCTGTCAATCCACGTAAATTCATTATTAAAATAAATAGTACTAGTAAACATGCAATTAATACTTTGTGATGATACAGTGACGGAAATGCAGCTACAAACGCATCTGCACCAGAAGCGATACTTACCGCTACAGTTAAAATATAATCAACAAGTAATGAACCACCAGCTACTAGTCCCCATTTTTCTCCTAAGTTAGTCTTAGAAACCATATAAGCACCGCCGCCCTTAGGATAGGCATAAATGACTTGGCGGTATGATAAGATTAAAGCTGCTAATAGTACTAATACTGCACATGCAATTGGTAACGTGTACCATGACGCTATAGCACCAACGACTGCGAGTGTAATCAAAATTTGCTCCGGACCATAGGCTACTGATGACAATGCATCCGAAGAAAGTATTGCTAAAGCCTTGAAATTACTGATTCTTTCATTTTTTAAATCACGATTTCTTTTAGGTTTACCAATTAAAAGTCTTTTAAATTGAGTGAACATAATACTCTTTACCTCTTTATATTCAAATTCAATGGATAAAATATACTCCCATTTTGATAAAAAGTATAGATGCCCCCACTATTTTAATGTAATTTATTACCATTAAAGTTACATTTTACAGTTATATTTATTTGTAAAATTTCTATTATTAATTATTTAAATCAATAGATAGCAACACAAAAGAAACACAAGAGCAATTTATGAAAAAACTTGCTATACTATTGTCGTTAACAGTGTAAATTGTTCGCTACTTAAATCTTATGATCAGAGGATTAAAAATGAAAAAGACATTTCTTTTCAGTGGAGTCGTATTAGTTATTATCTTATTTATTTGTTCAATCATGATTAAATGGCAACCCAACTATTCAATGATTAGCCCTACTTCTCAAAATTATTTGGACAGCATTGTCGAAAACGAAATGAATGATGGTCACATTCCAGGCGTCTCTGTATTAATTATTAAAGATAATAAAATGTTACTCAATAAAGGTTATGGGTATGCAAACATTAAAAATAAACAAAAAGTAACCTCTAATACACGCTTTGAAATTGCTTCTAATTCCAAAGCAATGACGGGATATGCCATTATGCAACTCGTCAATGAAAGGAAAATCAAATTAAATGACCCTATAAGTAAATACATACCTAACTTTCATATGAAATATAAAGGAAAAAAAGTAGAAATCACTATTAATCAATTAATATCTCAAACTAGTGGTATTCCAGGAGATATCACTGACAATGATAAAATTACAAAAAAGACGGATAGTCTAGATGGAATTGTTAACAGTATTAATGGTCGTTCACTGAACCATCGACCAGGAGAACAGTTCGAATATGCTAATATGAATTACGATATTTTAGGTTTAATTGTTCAGAATATATCTCATTCTCCCTATTCATCTTATATGAGTGAACATATTTTCAAACCTTTAAATATGAAACATATTTCTACTAAAGAGAGTAATAAAAAGGGCGGAGATGATGCTCAGGGGTATGATATTCAACATAATAAAGCATACTCAGATAATCCAAAGTTTAATATCGGTGATAACCCGTCAGCCTATTTAATGGCTAGCACACATGACTTAGAACCTTGGATAAAATTTCAACTTCATCCCCCAAGACATTTAAAATCTTTAGTTGAAGCTACACACAAACCAAAGGTTAAAACAAATGACGATGATGATTCTCAATATGCAACAGGCTGGTTTGTCACTAAGGATAATCAAGAAACACTTATCTATCATCCAGGTACGCTTGAGAACTATTCTTCTTATATTATTTTGAATCCTAAGAAAGACTATGGCATTGTTGTTCTCGCAAATGCTTATTCTAGTCATACTCCAACGCTTGCCAAACATTTAAATACGCAATTAAGTCAAGGACAGCATATTGATACGGTACAATACTACATCAATCAATACAAAACTATGATTATTGTAGTTACAATCGTGATTTGGATCATGGTTGCTATAACTTTGATTTACTTATATCGTCATATCACCAGTCATCAACTGATCCTATTAAGCGTTCAACATAGAAACACGAAATATCGAATACTCATACTTTCAATCGGCTTTATTTTAATTTTAGGTCTTCTACATGTATTGCCTTCATTGTTACTAAATGGCTCTGATTGGCAATTTATTATGTCTTGGCTACCGGCACCAGCTAAAGTCACTATACTAGGTTTCATCACTTTATTAACGAGTCTTTTTGGTTTGACTCTTTTAAAAATAATTACAGTTACAAATAAATCAAAGTCATAAAATTGAGATTAACCGCTACGCTTATCATGCGAATATGTTAAGCTAAACATATTAAAGACTAAGATTATTAAAGACCTCAAGCACATAGGAGATTATAAATGAGAAAAAAATGGTCCTTATTCATAATGAGTGTTGTCATATTATTGGGTGGATGTGACTATTCTCATAAAGAAGATCAACATGGGTTCTTTTATACTATATTTGTTAAGCCAATGGATATGTTACTTCACTTCTTAGGTCGAACATTCCATGAGAATTATGGATTAGCCATTATTGTCATTGTACTTATCATACGTCTTGTACTAATGCCACTAATGTTTATCCAAGTGAAAAACATTCACATTATGAGAGGTAAAACTCAGGTAGTTAAACCAGAAATTGAGAAACTGCAAGATAAACTAAAGAATGCTGATACACAAGAAGAACGTACTGCAGCTAATAAATTATTAATGAAAAAGTACAACAACTATGGTATTAATCCATTCAAAAGCCTAGTTGGAACTTTGCCAATATTAATCCAAATCCCTATTTTATTAGGTTTATACGCTTGTATTAAATATCCAACGAGTGGTGGTATTATCGAGCACCCTCACTTTTTATGGTTCAATTTAATGCATACGGATTTAATCATGACATTTATAGCAGCTTTACTTTACCTCATTCAACCTTTGGTCAATGCAATGCATTATCCAAAAGAAGAACGCCGCACATACTATGTCATGATGGTGTTATCTCCATTATTTATTATTTATGCATCACTGCAATCTGCTTCAGCCTTAAGTTTATACTGGGCGATAAGTGCAACGTTTTTAATTATTCAAATGCATTTTGCACATAGCCATTATGCAAAAGTAGGCAAAGCTGCTGGAGATCAGTTACGTAAACAAATTGAAGAACAGCGAAGAAGTAAGTCTACAAATCACAATGACTAACTCAAAAAAGAGCAAAACATACTAAAAAGAGACTGGGATATTAAGTTCTTGTATAAGAATAAAAAATACTAAGTATTTTGGCGAGACTCTTGAGAAAATAGGACAAGCTGAAGACTACAGGGTGAGGCTAACTCCTAAGAAAGCGAGCCAATAATTCGAAGTATTGTAAATAAAGAAACTAGCAAATGAAGTTTTTAAGACTCATTTACTAGCTATTTCTATAGGAATAATATCCCAGCCTCTTTATTTCATTTCTACAATCTTATTTTAAAGGATGCATACCATCTTTCCATGTATTGTAGATTAGTGTACCAACTTGTTCTTTAAATTTGTCATTGGTGATGCCACGTTCAAATGGTTGTACGGGTTGGATAGTGACTTCAGGATCCGCACTAACTTCTTTTGAATACCATGCTACAAAGTCTGATCCTTTTACTGGCTCATCATCTGCAACATTATAAATACCAGTATCAAAGCTCATCGCTTGAATAGATACTTCAACAGCATCATCTAAATGAATGAATGATGTGACACCATCTGATAATGTTACTTCTCCATCTTTAAATTGATTATAAATCATACCGTCTTTACCATACCAAGTACCTGGTCCATATAACCAACTGAAACGTAACACAACATATTGGTCCATACGAGCGGTTTCTTTTTCAAGTCCAATCACGCCATCTACCGTAATTTTTCTGTCACCATCTGAATGATTATCTAATGGTGTTTCTTCAGTAGCAAGTCCTTCTCCTGGTTCATACATGAAACCAATACTTTGAGCTACTACTTTTTTAACATCATATTTAAGTGCCGCATCAGTTAGGTTTTTACCGCCCTCTATACGCACTTTTGAGTTTGCTACCATATCAACATTTTTTAAATCTGTAATTTGATTAATGATAATTTCAGGACGAAAGTCATCAATTGCTACATCAATAGTATCCGCTTTTAAGATATCGCCAATATACGCTTTAGCGTTTAGTCCTTCTAATTTCTCTTTACCTCTCTCAGATGTAGTAAATCCGGCAACCTCGTGTCCTTCTTCAATCAAACGTTGTGTTAATCTTGTTCCGATTAATCCTGTTGCGCCTGTATTAATATTTTAGTCTTTATTGTACTCACCTTTTTATTTCTCTTTTTCTGAAAATGAATATCTCAATCTAACCTACTTACTTGAATCTCTAATCATATCAATAGTATTCATCCAAACAATATGACCGAACAACTCTGAAAATCGTTCTTCATAAGGTAAGTCTTTAACCTGAGGTGTCAAATTCAACTTTGGCAATAAATATTCATGAAATGCAATATGTATAGCAACGCCAAATAATGATCCTTTCAATGCTGTGATTCTTGGGAATTTTTCAGCTAATAAGCCATATGCTAAAGCATTTGCTACAGAGAAGCCATAATGAATACCCATAACCGTTATTGGAATATCATTACCATTATAGTGATAGGTTGCTTTTTTGATCGAATCTGGTAAACCCACCTGATTCAATAATGTCATTGGAGGGGTTTCTTTCTCACGGTCAGGTGTTCTAGGCGGAACGATAGCTTCCCAACCAATCTTAACTGCACCACTTAGCAATCCACCTACAATACTCGTAATGATGACACGTTTCGTTGAACGATTCATTCTAATAACAGCTCCTTCAAATTCACTTAACTTTCTTCTACCCTTTTATGAAAAATTTAAAATCATTCATATTAAATTAAGGATTTAGCGTATCAATTTTAATCACAAAGATATAATTATTCGACTCAAAATGGAGCGAGACCGAATTCAATTTGAATTCAACATCTCACTCCAAGCCTTATATATTAAATTGGTTTCATATTTCAATCTTAAGTCACAACTAACATACTTTGTATTAGCATATTAGATGAAAACATGTCCTTCACACCTTCTAAGTGGACATTATTTTGCATGTCGTTGTTGCTCTTTCGCATGTACCATATTCGCTACAAATTGGTTAACTGGCGCATCAATATGATGTTCTTTACCTAATTGAGCAACTGCTCCATTAATATAATCAATTTCTGTAAGACGATTATTGTTAATCAAATCTTGATACATTGATGGATAATGTGGGCCTACCTTTTCATTTAAATCGATGAGATAATTGTAAACTTCATCTCCATTTAAATGTACGCCATCTACCGTTGCAACTTGTACAATTTCCTGTGTAATCTTGTAAATAAGTTGTTTCGCATAATCACTCTCATTTAAATTTGATAAACGACATTCTAATATCGTACAAAGTGCATTAGCAGTACCATTCACACAAATTTTCTTCCAAATTGATTGTTGCAGCTGCTCACTTTTATGTGGATTAAGACCAGATTGATCTAACAGTTCATACACGACATCAACATTAGCTTGACCTTTAGGTACAAGTGCACCAATTTCAACCGGACCTGCCCCCATTAAATGTGTATGTCCAGGAGATTCTAATCCTGCAGTCCATGTAGTAACACCGCGCACAATTCGTGATTCGTCAACATAATGTTGAATTAAACGTTCGTGCTTCAAACCATTCATCGTACAAACCATAATTGTATTGTCATGAATGTGTGCTTTAATATGTTCCAGCATATCTTGTAACTGCATCGCTTTAGTGAATAAAAAGATAACATCAAATTGAGCATCTTGTGGAATATCGTTATGTTGATACATCGTCATGTTAAGATGATGATTTTTACCATTGATGTCTATATGTAAACCTTCTTGTATAACTGCTTTCGCTTGTGGCTCCCATCCATCAATTAACGTTACATCATACCCTTGACGGTATAACATCGCACCAAATCCGCTTCCTAACGCGCCAGAACCTGCAATTGCTATTTTCATATGTCACGACCCCTTTTTCCTAATGATGATTTTAAAATACTACTTTAAATTTATAACGTCAATATTGTAAACGGAATATTCACAATTTTAAGATAATTAATATAAATTGTTCTTTAATTTATTAAAAAAGATATCGAACTCTAATCGAATTCGATATCTCACTATTAAAAACTAATATTTATATTAATTTGTTCTTAATTTCTTAGGAACTAAAATTAAAATTACTATAAATGCAGTTAAAGCAATTCCGGCATTGAATAATACGCCAGCAGCGCCGCCGAGTTGTAAATTCATGAATGATGCACCAAAACCATAAATGGTACTAGACATAGCAACACCAAAAGCATTACCTAAAGATGACGCCATTTTATACAATCCAGATGCTACACCTACTTTATCATCAGGTGCTTCTGCAACCGCTGTATCAGTAGAAGGAGTAGCATATGTACCTAAACCGATACCAAATAATAAGTAACCTATAATACTTGAAATGATATAAGCAACATTTGGTAAGAATGTTAAAGATAATAGTAGTAATCCTAAGAATGCAAAACCACTACCTACTAATAATGGTTTTTTAGCACCAAGTTTTTGTAATAATTTTTCACCAACACGAATCATGATTAGTACAGCTACAAGGTACGTAATTGAAATTAAACCTGCTTGTAATGAGCTAAAACCTAATTGACTTTGATAATACGTATTAACAACAATAAGTGTACCACCGGCAACACCATTTAACATAAAGTTGGATAATGTCGCACCACTATAACCCTTATTTTTGAAAATATGAAAATCAACTAACGGGTTCTCTGTTTTTAATTCTCTAATAATAAATAAGATTCCTGCAACTAAGAATACAGCACCAAGTGATAAGATCATTGGCGAGAACAGTCCTCGATCTGCAGCTTGCGTAACCATCACGTTAACACTTAATAGTGTAATAACCAATAGTATTAAACCAGTCACATCAAATTTTGTTTTAGTTTCATCTACACTAGGTTCAACTTTAGTCTCGGGTGTATGTTTAATTAAGAAAAAGGCTAAAATTGAAAGTGCAATTGAAACAATAAAAATCCACTGCCATCCAATCGTTGAGGCCATGAAACCACCAAATAATGAACAAATACCACTACCGCCCCAAGAACCGATAGACCAGTAACTAACAGCGCGTTGTCTTTCTTTTCCTATGTAATATTCATTTATTATTGCAAGTGTTGACGGCATAATTAATGCACCTGATAAACCTTGTAACGCACGTCCTACTAATAGCAACCATGCGACAGGTGCGATGATTAAACATAATGAACCAATAATATTTAATGCTAAGCCGATGTATGTCATTTTTACTCGACCTAATTTGTCTGCAATATCTCCTGCCCCTACAATAAATAGTCCAGAGAACAATGCAGTTAAACTAATGGCAATGTTAATCGTACCCATGTCTGTGTTAAATGAAGATTGTAACGTTGGAACAACGTTAACTAATGATTGTGCAAATAACCAGAATGTGAGTACCCCGATTATAATACCAATTAGTAATTTATTATCTCCCCTAAATTGTTTTGAAGACTCCATCTCGAAAAATTCCTCCTAAATTACCCTAAAACTAATCTACTCAAGTTGATTTAAGTCCTAATAAAGCAACTATAATGAGTGTCATCAATTTTATGTCTATAGCGTTAATTAATAAGTTCCCTATTTCTATAATTTATTAACATGTGCATCATGACTTTCATTATTTGACGTTAGATTATGTTAGATACAACACTCACTTAAGAAATTAGTTTACATTGAAAACCTTATCATAATTAAGAAGAAATGACTTAATAAAATACTCTAACTTTTTCAATAAATATTTTTAACAACATACTCAAAAGTGCAATAAATCAATAATTAGATACCTACAAATTATAAGTTTTAATTTTAAACTATTAAGTTAAAATTATCCATATTATAATTATAGAAAGGATAAGTATTTTAACTGAAACTACAATGAATAGGTGCTTACTATGTTTAATTTATTTATATTATTGCTTGAACGTGTAGGGTTAATCATTATTATCGCCTATATGTTAATGAATATTAATCACTTTAAAACGATGATGGGCGAACGCGAAAAATTGCGTTCTCAATGGCAATTAACAATTTTGTTCGCTCTATTTGCTATAACTTCAAATTTCACTGGAATTGAAATTGAAAATGGACATATTGTATCTAGTAATATTTATTACCACCTAAATGACGATGCATCTATGGCAAATACACGTGTATTAACAATAGGGATGTCTGGTTTAATTGGCGGACCTTTCGTCGCAATTATAGTAGGCATTGTATCAGGGTTGTCACGCCTTTATATTGGCGGTGCAAATGCATACACCTATCTCATTTCATCTATTTTCATCGCACTTATATCAGGGTTTTATGGTTATCGTACAATGCGTCGCTATACTTACCCAACCGTTTTAATGGGTGCCATTATTGGTGCAATTAATGAAGCAATTCAAATGGCATGCATACTCATCTTTGCCAACGATACAGCTTCTGCATGGTCGCTTGTTCAATTTATCGCCTTACCTATGATTTTAATCAATAGTATTGGGACAGCTATCTTCTTATCTATAATACTTTCAACATTAAAACAAGAAGAGCAAACCCGTGCTATTCAAACGCATGATGTCTTCGAAATAGCGAATAAAACGTTGCCGTATTTTAGGTCTGGTTTAACTGAACAGTCTGCACGTTCCGTTGCTGAAATCATTCTGAAATTGATGAACGTATCGGCGGTTGCTATCACAAATAGAACAGATATTTTAACACATGTGGGCGCTGCAAGTGACCACCATGTTGCTAAAAAAGCAATCATTACCGATTTATCAAAAGAAGTCATAAAAACGGGTCATTTAAAAGAAGCACACTCTAAAGAAGAAATCGGATGCAACAATCCAAATTGTTCTTTAACATCTGCTATCGTCATCCCTTTAATGATTAATCAAGAAGTAGCCGGCACATTAAAATTTTATTTTACAAATGAATATGAAAACACAACATCGACGAAACAACTCGCACGTGGCCTAGCAGATATCTTCTCAAGTCAATTAGAATTGGGTCAGGCCGAAATGCAGAGTAAACTTTTAAAAGATGCTGAAATCAAATCGTTACAGGCACAGGTTAATCCGCACTTCTTCTTTAATGCGATTAATACCATTTCAGCCCTCGTACGTATTGATAGTGAAAAGGCAAGAAAGTTATTATTGCAGTTAAGCCAATTCTTTAGATCAAATTTGCAAGGAGCTCGAAATAACACCATTACTTTGGAAAAAGAATTGCAACAAGTAGAGGCCTATTTGGCATTAGAACAAGCACGCTTCCCTGATCGATTCACAATTCAATATCATATTGATTCATCATGTAAGCATGTGCTTATCCCACCTTTCGTCATTCAAATTCTAGTTGAGAATGCTATCAAACACGCCTTTAAACACCGTCGCAAAGATAATATTATTGATGTAGTTGCACACCATGACAATGAAGAATTAACATTAACTGTTCGTGATAATGGAAGTGGCATTGATGATGATAAGTTACCATTGATTGGACAAATGAGTGTCGATTCAGAGACAGGAACTGGTAGTGCCTTAGAAAATTTAAACAGACGGTTAATTGGACTTTACGGCACAAAGGCCGCCTTACATTTTGAATCAACAGAAATAGGAACGACGGTAAGTTGCCATATACCATCACACACAATAAAGGAGGATATTTAAGTGAAGACGTTAATCGTTGATGATGAACCATTAGCTCGAAATGAGCTTCATTACTTATTAAATGAGATATCTGGATTTAACGTGATTGATGAAGCTGAAAACATAGAAGAAACGTTAGAAAAACTTTTATCAGAAACATATGATTTAGTCTTTTTAGATATCAATCTTATGGATGAAAGTGGTATAGATTTAGCACAAAAAATAAAGAAAATGAAACAACCACCACACATTATTTTTGCAACGGCACACGATACATTTGCAGTTAAAGCCTTTGAACTTGATGCAATTGATTATATACTCAAGCCTTTTGAACTTGAACGTATAGAGCAAGCAGTCAATAAAGTTAAGCATCAAATATCTAATAGCAATGAGATAGATCATATAACAAGTGAACCATCTACGCTATCAATGCAACAAGATGATCGCCAAGAAAATGAAGACCAAACCGTACTACCAATTGAAATGAATGAACGTATCTATGTGATCCGAAAAGATGACATCACAGCAGTTTCAGTCAACAATGGGATAACAACGATAAATACCACTCATCGCACATATCAAACTAATGAACCACTTAACTACTATGAAAAGAAATTATCGAATAACACATTTATTAAAATTCATCGTGCGACTATCATTAATAAAACGCATATCGATAGCGTTGAACATTGGTTCAATTATACCTATCAAGTAACCATGACATCGGGAGATAAATTTCAAGTTAGTCGATCATTTATGAAGGCATTTAAACATGAAATTGGCCTTGCTTAACCAGTCAAACATACAACGTAAACATATTAATCATCTTAATAAGTATTTAATCTATGGTAAACATCAATATTTGATACGCCAAATAAGGTTAAATACTTTTTTATTTTATAAATAAATGTCTTATCATTTGTTATTATTTTGACTATTTGATTTTCAACTTGAATATATTGCAACTCACGTCCTAATTTTTGTAAGTCACTGCCAAAACTCACAATAGTAAACGTTTTCATAATATTCTATCTGTAAGGGAAAGAGAAAGGGAGCGTTAAAATATGGCAAATGAACAATCACAAAGTAATGCTCATAAAGGAAATCATAAGTTAGCAAAAACGTATAATTTCTTTCAGCAAGCATTAACGATTGCTATCGTACTATTTATATCTAAAATTATTGAAAGTTTCATACCATTTCCTATGCCAGCGTCAGTAATAGGACTCGTATTACTATTCATCCTATTATGCACTGGTGTGGTCAAATTAGGTCAAGTTGAAGGTGTCGGCACAGCATTAACGAATAATATTAGTTTCTTATTCGTACCGGCCGGAATTTCGGTTATCAATTCTTTACCAATATTAAGCCAACATCCTATTTTAATATTGCTATTAATTATTATTTCAACGTTATTACTACTTATCTGTGTAGGATTTGTTTCACAATTATTCGTAACAAAAACATTATTCCCATCTAAAGAGCAAAATGAACAAACTAAACTTGGGGAGGGTAACTAATGGTAGATCATTTAGGAATTACAACACCGTATTTTGGTATATTAGTCTCATTAATACCATTTGTCATTGCACAATATTTCTATAAAAAAACGAACGGTTTCTTCTTACTAGCACCACTTTTCGTAGCAATGGTTGCGGGGATCGTATTTTTAAAAGTAACAGGTATTAGTTATGAAAATTACAAAATAGGTGGAGACATTATTAACTTCTTCTTAGAGCCAGCAACAATTAGTTTCGCCATCCCTTTATATAAAAAACGTGATGTACTTAAAAAATATTGGCTACAAATTTTTGGGGGTATCGCAATTGGAACGTTAATCGCACTTATCTTAATTTACTTAGTAGCTATTGTATTCCAATTAGGCGATCAAATTGGTGCTTCAATGCTACCACAAGCTGCTACAACTGCGATCGCCCTTCCAGTATCACAAGGTATTGGTGGCGTCAAAGAGTTAACGTCATTAGCCGTTATTCTAAATGCCGTTGTTATTTCTGCATTAGGTACTAAAATTGTTAAGTGGTTTAAAATTTCAAATCCAATCGCTCGTGGTTTAGCCCTTGGTACAAGTGGACACACACTTGGCGTAGCTGCAGCCAAAGAACTTGGTGAAACTGAAGAGTCAATGGGTAGTATCGCCGTTGTTATCGTTGGCGTAATTATCGTTGCCATTGTTCCACCATTAGCTTCAATTTTATTCTAAACATTTTAAAAAGAACCTGAACACAATGTTGTGCTCAGGTTCTTTTTCATTTGTAACCATTAATTAATACTTTGAACTTTATTGTCTCGTTTCTTACTATTATTCGTTGGATCGAGTTTCTTTTCTAATAAACGTAATCCTAAATCTATAATAATCGCAATTAACGCAATTGGAATGGCACCAGCAAGTATATAAACCGTACCATCAGTAGAGTTTGTACCTCGTATAATAATATCTCCTAGTGTAGAAGCTCCAATAAATGAGCCAATTGCCACGATACCAATCGCTACAACTAGAGCAATACGAATACCACCAATAATCACTGATAATGACAATGGCAATTCAATCATACGCATGACTTGATTCTTAGTCATTCCCATACCCTTGCCTGCATCTTTAATATTGTAGTCTACTTCTGTAATGCCAGTGTACGTATTCTTAATAATTGGAAGTAACGCATATAAGAATACTGCAAACACTACAGTATTAGGCCCTAACCCAAGTGCTAGCATAAGTATTGCTAACATCGCGATTGCTGGAACTGTCTGGATAATATTCGCGATAGTAATAATAGGCCATGATAACTTTGTATATCTTGAAATTAAAATCCCTATCGGAATGCCAATAATACAAGCGAATAACACGCCATAAATAGACATTAATAAATGTTTGAAAAAGAGTTCCATCAGATAGCCAAAGTTCAAGGTATAGTATTCATAAAGTGAGCTTAACAAGTTACCTTTCATTATTTTTGACCACCTTTCTTACTGTCATCTTCAAAATAATTATGTTTCTTCAAATATTCCTCTGCAATAACGGCAGGTTCTTTACCTTTTCCATCCGCTTCATAATTTAATTTCTGCATTTCTTTAGTACTAATTTGTCCCTGTAATTTTTTCAATGCTTTGTCAATTTCAGGGTGATCTTTGATTAGTTTTTCAGTTGCTAATGGACTTCCATCATATGGTGGGAAGAATTTACGATCATCTTTTAAGATTTTCAAATCGTAAGCAGCAATACGTCCATCGGTTGAATAACCAACAGCAACATCTAATTTTTTATTTTTTAAAGCATCGTACACCAAACCAATTTGCATTGGGCGTGCACTCGCAAATTTAAACCCATATTCTTTTTGGAAAGCTGGATATCCATCACCAGCACGGTTCATCCATTGTGTATCCATGCCTAAACGTAATTCATCTTTATATTTTTTTAAGTCGGAAACTTTTTCTAAATGATATTTCTCAGCTACTTCTTTAGTAACCATGAATGCATACGTATTTTCAAACCCAAATGAGTCATAATATTTCTGATTATATTTTTCTTTAAATAATCTTTGTGACTCTGACATTGCTTTTTTAGTATCTTTTGTTGGTGGTGCATCAAGTACACTCGTCAATTCTGTTCCAGTATATCTTACTGCTGACATATTCACATCTCCACGTTGTAATGCATTATGTTGAATAATACTGGAACCTAAATTACCAACAATAGTAGGTTTTATTTTGCCATTTGTATAATGTTCTATCATTAGTTTTTCAATATTTGCCATAATTTTTGTTTCACTAGTTTCTGTGGCAGTAATCTTCACACTATCTTTACCGTCACCATCGCCTAAACCTGGTAAACTACATCCAGATAATACGATGAGAGACATTGCAAGAAGTATGAAAGTAAGTTTTAACTTTTTCATAATTTTAAAATCCTCCCTTTGTATTTATCTAGATACTTTAAGCCCTTTAGGCACGGCCCACTTTTCAATTAAAGAAAGTATGAAATCGACAAGTAAAGCCAGACACGTTACAAGAATTGCAGCACTAATAATCATTGGTGGCTGATATAAATTTAATCCGTTAAAGACTAAATCACCGAGTCCACCAGCGCCAACGTAACTAGCTAATGTAGCCCAGCTGATTACGTATACACTTGATAAACGTATACCACTAATTATAAGTGGTAAGGCTAATGGCAATTCGACATCTTTCATTAACTGCATCTTAGTCATACCCATACTTGTTCCAGCTTGGATGATATTCTTATCAATATTTTGTACCCCTAGAACTGTATTGTTTAAAATTGGTAACAATACATAAATGAACAATGCGACAATTGCTGGCGTCTTACCTACACCAAAGATTGGAATCATAATGGCTAATACTGCTAACGTCGGAATTGTTTGAAGCACACCCGCTATCGTTAACACTACATTTGCAATACGTTTCGTCTTAGATAATAAAATGCCTAACGGAACCGCAACTACAATCGCAATTAATAACGCGATAATTGATATGTAAAAGTGTTCTATCGTTTTCGATACGAGTTGGCTTCCATATTCTTGGAAAAATTGGCGCATTAACGATCAACTCCCGAATGGTCAGAATCCTTCACATCATGTGTGTCTAATCTATCTGTAACATCTTTTTGTTTCGATGTAGCGTCATTATGACGGTCTTCGGCATGTTCATTTTTTTCAATGTTACCTAACTCATTTTCACGTTCGACATCATTCATGTGCGAATCAGACAATGTCATCTCATCATCTTCTTCACCCCAAATAGAGTCATAGACAATGTCAACAAGATTAGAACGTGTAATTAGACCTATAAGTGCATTGTCATTATCAACGACTGGTACGTTTCTAACATTTCTCTTTAATATCGTACGTACGGAGTCTTGTAATTTAGAATCAATATGGACTTTGTAAACATCTCGTTGCATTGTATCAATTAATTCCTTACGTTGACGTAACCCTTGGTTAATATCTTCAATATCTAGGAATCCAAGTAAATGATGATGATTGTTGACTACAAATATTGTGTCAACACGTCTTTGTCGCATAACATTGACTGCATCATTAAGAGTGTCGTTGGCATTTACCGTAACAGGCTTAATCATCGCATCTTCAACCGTTCTCATATTCGGACGATCTTGAATCAATCTATTCTGTCCAATAAATTCTCTAACAAAATCATTGGCAGGATTTCTAAGAATATTATCCGGTGTATCGTATTGAACAACTTTCCCTTTAGACATGATACAAATACGGTCTGCGAGCTTTATCGCTTCGTCCATATCATGTGTCACGAAAATAAATGTTTTCCCTAATTTCTTTTGAAGATCTTTAACTAAATCCTGTAAAGTATCTCTCGTAATTGGATCCAATGCACCAAAAGGTTCATCCATTAAGATGATATCTTGCTCTGCAGCTAATGCACGTACGACACCAATACGTTGTTGTTGACCACCTGATAATTCAGATGGATAACGATCTAAATAGTCTTCAGGTAAGTCTACTAACTTGATTAATTCTTTTGCTTTAGCATCCTTCTTCTCTTTAGACCATTTAAGCAACTTTGGTACCAAGACAATATTTTCTCTAATGGTCATATGAGGCATCAATCCAATTTGTTGAATAACATAGCCAATACTTCTACGTAATTCAACTGGATTCATATTTCGAACATTCTTCCCATTCATTTCAATTGTGCCGTCAGTGGCTTCAATCATTCGGTTAATCATTCGTAAAGCTGTCGTTTTACCGCTACCGCTTGTCCCAATAAAGGCAATAAATTCACCAGATTCAATATCTAATGAAATATTATCTACTGCTTTTTTATTGCCAGAGTAAATTTTTGTTAAGTTCTTAATACTTAGCGTCATTATATTGCTCCTTCCTATTGTTGCCAGATAAAAAAGCTCATAAAACAAAAAGGCCAGTAGTCCCATTGTTAAACAAATACGTAATAAGTTAAACAAGAGCCTCATGGCCTTTGCTTCATAAAATTTTAATTAATTCAATTTCAATATAATTCAAGTTTTTTCCATCTTTTATATCTATATACCCTATATAATTTTTTGAAACATTTCTTATATGAAAAGATTAAAAAAATTCACAATTACATTTTTTTAAAGTTGTTTCAAGCATGATCAAGTTAAAAAACTGTCGAAAATAAAGTTGCTCACAATAAAATTCATCAAATTGTCAAACTTTTCTAAGTAAATAATTTGAAGCTGAATTCAAAATTGCATTCCAAAATTAATAGTATTAGTCTATAGGTGTAATAAGTATTTATTGAAGGGATGTTGTAAAAATGAAAGCAGCAGTATGGTATGGTCAAAAAGATGTTCGCGTGGAAGATCGTGAACCTAAGCAATTAAAAGACAATGAAGTTAAAGTAAAAGTTTCATGGGCAGGTATTTGCGGAACTGATTTACATGAATACTTAGAAGGACCAGTCTTCATCTCTACAGATAAACCTGATCCACTACTTGGACAAAAAGCACCTGTTACTTTAGGACATGAGTTTGCTGGTGTTGTTGAAGAAGTTGGTAAAGACGTTACTAAATATAAAAAAGGTGACCGCGTAGTTGTTAACCCAACTGTATCTAAACACGAGAAAGATGAAAGCGTTGATTTATATGATGGCTATTCATTTATCGGTTTAGGCTCTGATGGTGGCTTTGCCGAATTTACAAATGCGCCAGAAGAAAATGTATATGCATTACCTGAAAGTGTATCTGATAAAGAAGGTGCTTTAGTAGAACCTACTGCAGTTGCGGTTCAAGCAGTTAAAGAAGGTAAATTATTATTTGGTGATACAGTAGCAGTATTTGGTGCTGGCCCAATTGGTTTATTAACAATTGTTGCAGCTAAAGCAGCTGGTGCAAGTAAAATCTTCGTATTTGATTTATCTGAAGAACGTTTAGCTAAAGCTAAAGAAGTCGGCGCTACGCATGTAGTTAACTCTGGTAATACAAATCCTGTAGACTTTATTAACGAACATACAGAAAATGGTGTAGATGTTACATTTGAAGTTGCTGGTGTTGGTGTAACATTATCTCAATCTGTACAAGTTACGCGTCCAAGAGGTACAGTTGTCATCGTATCAATCTTTGCTCATGCAGTAGATTTCGATCCAATGTTATTAACTAACTCAGGTGTTCAATTAACTTCTACAATTGCATACTCTCCTACTACATTCCAACAAACAATTGATTTAATTGCGAACGGTAGTTTAGATGTTAAGAGCGTAGTAACAGATGAAATCGAATTAGAAAACATTGTTGAATCTGGATTCGAACAATTAGTAAACGATAAATCTCAAGCTAAAATTTTAGTTAAATTAAATGGTTAATTGACTATCTAATTTGAACTATTGTTAACATCATTTAAAAAGCATTTAATCTTCATCTTTAGCGATGTTGATTAAATGCTTCTTTCATTCTAAATCTATTTATCGTGCATCCCTTTACCATCAAGAATATGATCAATATATTTTTCAACTCTGCTTTGTCTTGTTTGACTACGCTTAGCTTGTGAAATGTGATATATGTATTGATGCTGTCTACCAGGCGTTAATTTGTAAAATGCCTCTTCTAAATTAGGATTATCATTGAATGCTTGCTGTAATTCTTCAGGTATTTCATAGTCCTCTGTCTTCTTCATTTCAACTTTCTTGCCATCCTTTTCAACTTCAATGGCTTCATTAATATAATATAAAATTTCATCTCGACGTTCTTTAATTTCTTCCAGTGTTTTAAAGCGTATCTGTCTTGCTGCTTGAACTCGCTCTGTTTGTTGAATTAGCGTTTCATATTTATCTTCTATAATTGCACCTTTATGAAATAGTAACGCTACATAATGTTTAAAACCATGAATCGTTATAACATTTTTATCATTAATGGTATATGTTGGATGCATCCATTTATATGCTTCTTCTAATTCTGACTCATCAAATATTAAATTTCTTAAATATTGATAAGATTCCTTCCATTGACTTTCTTTTTCTAAAAAAGCTAATACCTGTTTATCGGATTGTTTCTCTGGCACCTTAGTCACCTCATATCATTAGTTTGATAACAATACAATCATTATATTATTTAAGTCAATAAATAACTATTAATTACACAATCATTTGTAAATTTACAAAATCATGAATTGACTAATGAAATGATAAGCGTATAATTATAACGTATCATTTTTGATGAATATTAAAACAACATAAAGGAGTATTTATGGGACAAAATAATAACGAAGGTAAGATCAATCTGGTCCAACTTGTATTATTAGGACTAGGAAGTTTAATTGGTTCAGGTTGGTTATTTGGTGCATGGGAAGCTTCTTCTGCAGCTGGTCCTGCAGCCATTTTATCTTGGATTATCGGGTTTATAGTTATAGGAACGATTTCTTATAACTATATCGAAATAGGAACAATGTTTCCGCAATCTGGTGGTATGAGTAACTATGCTCAATACTCACACGGTTCATTGTTAGGATTTATTGCCGCATGGGCAAACTGGGTATCATTAGTTACTATCATTCCAATTGAAGCAGTATCTGCTGTACAATACATCAGTTCATGGCCATGGGATTGGGCAAAACCAACTTCTGCATTAATGCATAATGGTTCAATCAGTACGACAGGATTATTCGCTGTCTATGTCATTATCATTATTTTTTCTTTATTAAACTATTGGTCAGTTAAATTATTAACGTCTTTCACTAGTTTAATTTCGTTCTTTAAATTAGGTGTACCGTTACTAACAATCATCATGTTAATGCTTTCAGGTTTCGACACTAGTAACTACGGTTCATCTATTGGCGAATTTATGCCGTACGGTAGCGCACCAATCTTTGCAGCAACAACAACATCAGGAATCATCTTCTCATTTAATGCATTCCAAACAATCATTAATATGGGATCTGAAATTAAAAATCCTGAAAAGAATATTGCACGTGGAATTGCAATTTCATTAACGTTGAGCGCAATTCTGTACATCATACTACAAAGTACATTTATTACATCTATGCCACAATCAATGATTCATGAGCATGGATGGAGTGGTATCAACTTCAATTCACCATTCGCAGACATGGCAATCTTATTAGGTATCAACTGGTTAGCTATTTTGCTATACATCGAAGCGGTTGTTTCACCATTTGGTACAGGCGTATCATTTGTTGCGATTACTGGTCGTGTATTAAATGCAATGGAACGTAATGGTCATATTCCTAAGTTCTTAGGTAAAATTAATACAACTTATAATATTCCACGTGTAGCCATCGTATTTAATGCGATCATCAGTATGGTTATGGTGACCTTATTCCGTGATTGGGGTGTATTAGCCGCTGTTATTTCAACAGCAACATTAGTCGCATACTTAACAGGACCAACTACGGTAATGTCGTTACGTGAAATGGGACCTAAATTACACAGACCATTCCGAGGCACGATGTTAAAAGTAATGGCGCCATTATCTTTTGTACTTGCTTCATTAGCAATTTATTGGGCGATGTGGCCAACCACAGCTGAAGTTATATTGATTATTATTTTAGGATTACCAATTTATTTCTTCTATGAATATAAAATGAATTGGAAAAACACTAAAAAACAAATCGGTGGAAGTATGTGGATTATTGTCTACTTAATCTTATTAGCTTGTATGTCATTTATCGGTAGTAAAGAGTTTAAAGGTATTAACCTAATACACTACCCTTACGATTTCCTAGTTATAATTGTTTTAGCACTTGTCTTTTATAGAATTGGTATTACAAGCCACTTCAAGAGTGTATATTACAAACGCGCTAAGAAGATTAATAAACAAATGAAAGAAGATACATTGGAAGCAGAACAACAGGAACCTGAAAGAAAAGAAGCAATCCAACAACATAATGATTAATATTGTAAACCTAAGTGTGACTACGTTCATACTTAGGTTTTTTTAGAATAGAACAGTATTCAATATCTTTCAACTTATAAAATAATGCTATAGTTAAAGTAATTGATAAATGTTGGGTGATAATCTGATGGTAATAATTAATACGAAATATGGTTCTTTCGAAGGTTTGACACATAAGAATTTAGATTTATTTCTAGGCATTCCTTATGCATATCCCCCTATTGGACATCGTCGTTTTAAACACGCTAGTCCTATCTATAGTTATGATACATTGGTTGATGCTACACAATTCAGAGCAATCCCTCCACAACCATTCAATAAATTAGAAACTTTCTTTTCAACTACGAAACAGAAATTTCAACCTAATGAAGATTGCCTACATTTAAACATTTGGCGTCAATCTACTGGCAAAGCAAAGAAACCTGTAATCATTTACTTTTATGGTGGTGGCTTTATAAATGGTCATGGTTCAGCAGAATTATATACTCCAGAACATATTGTTGAGCAATATGATGTCATTGTGATTACGTTCAACTATCGATTAGGTGCATTGGGATTTCTAGATTGGTCTTACTTTAACGCGCACTACGATAAAAATAACGGTCTGTCTGATCAAATTGCGGTATTAAAGTGGGTTGCACATTTTATTAAGTATTTTGGTGGAGATCCTGACAATGTTACATTATGGGGTCAATCAGCAGGCAGTATGAGTATTCAAGCATTGATGCAGCAACCACAACTTGACCACTATTATCATCAAGTGATGTTATTAAGTGGCATATTGCAGTTAGATTCAGCAAAAACTGGCATGATGAAAGCACAACATTTTGATGATTTAATGCAACAACACTTTTCCGGAAAAAGTATAAACGATTTAGATGATCAAGCAATTCTACAATTAATGGCATATGACGCGGAAGCACGTGGCAAATCTAAAGGCTTAGAATTGATATATCAACCGATTAAAGATAGCAAGATGTGTAGGCCTCTAACTGAATTCAACAAACCCATTGTATTAAGCTATACGAAAGATGAAGGTGATTGTTATATCCGAAATGAATCACGAAAACTGAGCCCTCAACGTTTCGTTGATGTCATGAAATTAAATCATATTCACGTCGATTTCAGTCGTGTTCAAACTGGAAAACAACAAGCACATGTCGTGACGGAATTATATTTTAAACAGCCAACATTCACGTTACTTCAACAAATGAGTAATAATTCTTATCGTTGGTTGTTACGCTTTGATTGGGCTCGACCTGAACATGTTCATTTTGCAAGTGCTTATCATATTTTAGATTTAGTCTTCTGGTTCGGTAAGATGGATATACTACAGGGTCACTCTATTAAACTTTCAAACAATGAGTTCGAATTAAGCAAACGTATGATAAGTGACTTAGTTCATTACGCTAGAACAGGCACCATGCCCTATGAACCTTACTCGATAAATAACTTAGAACCACATGTAAATAAATAAAGAAAGGGAGTGGGACAGAATTCTTTTTAAATTCGTCGT